>DUWA01000159.1 GCA_012840755.1 Mycoplasmatota bacterium
AATTATCCACAATAGATATGGTTTTTTTATCAAAAATATTGTAAAATAATATTATATATTTAAAGAAGGTGTGGAAAATGGATATCAATAACATATGGAATTTATTTTTAAACAAAATAGAAAACCATCTAGAACCTATATCATATGAGATATGGTTCAAAGAAACTAAATTAATAGAATTAAAAGAAAACCTTGCTAAAATACTTGTTCCTATGGATGTTCATAAAAAACATTTAAAAGAAAACTATAATGATATTATATCAAAAATATTTACTGAGATCACCGATTCTATTTTCAAATTTGAATATATTACTGAAGAAGAATTAAAAAATAATATTATAATTAATACAGATGAGATTGGAGTTCCGTCTTTAGAAAATTTTGAATCTAATTTAGATTCTAGATATTCATTTGATAATTTCATAACTGGAGAAAGTAATAAATTTGCCAAAGCTATTGCTCTTTCTGTAGCTGAAAAACCAGGAATAATGTATAATCCTTTATTTATATATAGTAATAGTGGCCTTGGAAAAACACATTTAATGCATGCTATTGGAAATTACATAACAAAAAATAGCAAAAAAAGAGTTTTATATGTCAGTAGTGAAAAATTTGTTAATGATTTTCTTAAAATATATCAAAAAAATAAAGAAGATAACAACTTTGAAATAATAGAAAATTTTAAAAATAAATATAGAAATATAGATGTTTTAATGATAGATGATATCCAATATTTAGAAATTGCTAATAGAACTCAGCAAGAATTTTTCAATACTTTTAATGAATTACATAATAATAATAAACAAATTATTATTTCATCAGATAGATCTCCAGATGATTTAAAAAAACTAGAAGATAGATTAAGAACAAGATTTAATTGGGGAATTACTGTTGATATATTGCCTCCAAATTATGAACTAAGAATGGCAATAATAGATAAAAAAATAGAAAGTCACGATGTTAGTTCTGTTTTTCCACAAGATGTAAAAGAGTATATTGCAAATAATTGTACCTCTGATATAAGAAAATTAGAAGGTGCACTAACAAGAGTTTTTGCTTATGCAACAATTATGAATGGATCAGATATTAATTTAGACCTAGCTATTGAAGCATTAAAAGACTACTTTGGAAGTGGAGCTTCCGCTAAAAATAAAATTGACCAAATTCAACAAATTATAGCTGCTCATTATAATATAACTGTTGAGGATTTAAAAAGTAAGAAAAGAGGGGCTAAATATTCTATCCCAAGACAAATTGCAATGTATATTTGTCGAACTTATCTAGAAGAAAGTTTACCTAAAATAGGGAATGCTTTTGGTGGAAAAGATCATACCACTGTAATGCATTCTGTTGATAAAATAAAAAAGGAAATAAAATTGGATAAAAATTTAGAATTAGATATTGAAAAAATGATAAATCAAATTAAATAATGTGAATATATGTGGAAAAATATATAACTTTAAAATAAAAAAACATTTAAAATACAAGATAATTTAAAGTTTTCCACATAATTAACATATATAATAAAAATAAAAAGGAGAATAATATATGAAAATAACTATAAAACAAAATATTTTAATGGAACACTTAAACTATGTTATAAAAGGAATTTCAGCAAAAAATTTAAGACCTATTTTAAATTGTATAAAATTTGAACTTACTAAGGAAGGTCTTTATTTATCAAGCACTGACAACGAAATAGCTATAAAAACATTTATAGAAAATAAATTTATTGAAAAACCGGAAATTTTAGGAGATATTGTAGTATCTGGAAAATACATATATGATATTATTAAAAAACTACCTAATGAACTTATTGTTATTGAAGAACTAGAGGATTATAAACTATTCATACACACAAATAATTCTTCATTTAATCTGAATTGTAATAATCCAATAGAATTTCCAAACTTGGAATTAGAATATACAAAAAATCCTATTTTTATAAACAAAAAAGTTTTTAAAAATTTAATATCACAAACAGCATTTGCTACATCTAATCAAGAATCAAGACCAGTCCTTACTGGAATAAATTTTAAAATAGAAAATAACAAACTAGAATGCACTGCAACAGATTCTTATAGATTAGCAAAAAAGAATATAATATTAGACAGTGATCATAATGAAAATATAAATATTATAGTACCTACTAAAAATTTATTGGAATTAACAAAATTATTAGTAGATGAAGATGGACAAATTGAGATACATATATTTAATAATAAAATAATATTTAAATTTAATACAATTTTAATGATGTCTAGATTAATAAATGGAACTTATCCAGATACATCTAAATTAATTCCAACAGAATTTGCATTCAAAATAAAATTAAAATTAAATGATTTTTACACAGCTATAGATAGAGCATCATTACTTACAAATGAATCAGACAAAAATACAATAAAACTAGAAACATTAAATAATATTATAAAAATATCTTCTAATATTCCAGAGATAGGAAATGTTGAGGAAAAAATAGAAATTACAAAAGATAATATAAATGATATTAAAATAGCGTTTAGTTCAAAATATATGATGGATGCACTAAAATCATTAGATTGCGAAGAAATAGAATTATTAATAAATGGCGAAATAAAACCTATTATTGTTAAAAATATTCAAGATAATGATTTAATACAACTAATACTTCCTATTCGAACATATTAGAATTCAATCTAATATGTTTTATATTTTTACAAAAAAAACTCAAAAAACGACAATATTCGACAATATTAATAGATAATATTTAAATTGTAATTTTGAAGAGGAGGGATTATATATGATAAAAAGTTACGAAATTAATAAGGAAACAATAGCGATAATTCCAATAGATAAAAAAACTTCAAAAGTATTTGAATTTAATAATAGTTTTTTTGTAAAAGATAGTGTTATGAACATAATAGATAATAGTTGTAGATATTTTGGAAGTTCTTATCATGGAAGATTTGAGGGGACAAAAAGTATGCTAAATATTAGTTATAAAAATCCAATAATAATAGAAGAAAGTAGAGAAATTATATTTTTTCCTACTGCATCTCCTAGAGCGGATGATTGTAATTGGATTTCATTAGAAAATATAGAAAAGTATGAAAAAGATGATTTTAATACATTGGTATTATTTAAAAATGGTCAAAGTTTATCATTTAACATTTCATATTTATCTTTTGAAAATCAAATATATAGAGCATCAAGATTACTATTAGTGTTAAAAAATAAAAAAATAGAAATAAATAGACCATAAAAGGTCTTTTTATTATTTTATTCAATAAAAATATGATATAATATAAAGTATGTAGAGGAGTACATACTACTAGTAATTTTTGTATATTAGCCATAAAAATAAAAATTATGGGAAAGAGGCATATAATGTATTTAAAAAATATTAAATTAACTAACTTTAGAAATTATTCATATATTGACATAGATTTTGAGAATGGAATTAATATTTTATATGGTAAAAATGGAAACGGAAAAACAAATTTACTGGAAGCAATCTATTTTTTAGGAATTACAAAATCCCATAGATCATTTATTGATAATAATTTAACAAAGAAAAACGAAAACTTTTTTTTATTAAATGGGAGATTATTAGATAATTCAATACCAACAACATTAGAAATTTAT
>DUWA01000160.1 GCA_012840755.1 Mycoplasmatota bacterium
ATCATTATAAATAAGCTTATAATTTAAAGCTAGAAATAACGAGAAAAACATTCCATATAAAAAAGAGAACAACAAAGTAATTATTTGGGTATGTAAATTCATTATTTAAATAATTTACTAAATACCCCTTCATCTTTTTCTTTTTTATTTTTTCCATCCATATATATTAAACTATTTATTTTCCCTTTTATTGAAACATTTCCCTGATATGTATCTAATTTAATAATTTCTAAACTATCACCCTTAATAACTATATATCCCATACTAGTTTCAAGTAAAAATTCTTCATTATCAAAACTATCTATCTTTTTAACTCCTGTTATTACTATATTCTTTCTTTCATTAATTGTTATATTATGATTATAAGATGAAATAATACTTTCAGTCTTGTCCATATGCCTTCCTCCTATAATAAAATATATGCTTGTTTACTAAAAATATGAAAAAAAACTCAGTAATTAAACATGAGCATTTTCTTCTTTATTATATTCTTCGATAATTATTGTTTCAAACATATCACGAATTTCTTGATTTATTGGATGAACTATATCTCTATAAACTCCTGTTGTTGTTTTACGGCTTGGCATAGCTATAAATAATCCATTATCACCATCGATAATTCTAATATCGTGAATCGCTAAACAATCGTCGATTAATACCGATGCAATCCCTTTCATACGAGAATCATCTTTCTCAACCTTACGGACTTTCACTGATGTGATTTGCATATTAATTTCCCCCCTCAGATCACATAAAATATATTTAAATTATATACTATTTGTTTAAAAATTGCAACATTTTTTATACATTTGTGTTAATTATTAGTAATCAATGTGTATAGTCTTTGTTATTACATCTGAATAGGAAAAAGACTTAATCTCTTTACCATTATTATCAATTTCAACTAAGAAAACATTATTATAAAGTTCTTTAATTATTACATCATAATTTTCGAACTTATTTCTGCCTAAATTATATTTAATAACAACCCTTTTTCCTAAATAATTATTTAGTTTATTTTTAACTTGTTCTATAGTCATTTTTCCTCCTATCTAGGATAACCAACGTACATAGTTCCTTTTGTTATTACCCCTCCCATTCCTTCTTTTCCGTATTTTGTATTTTCTAATATAGATTTAATATTAATTTCCTTTGATGCATCAGAAAGACTCATTTTAGTTGCAATAATAGCTGGATCTAAGGCATGAATATTTACTCTCTTAGGACTAGATGCGAAATTAGCACCTGCTTTAATTAATTCCTCATAGTTAGATTGGCATGCTCCTGCAATAATTATCAATTTTTCATGGCTTTTTTCAAACCTTCTTGCCTCTTTTACTGCATTTACAAAATTAATACTATTTTTATATGACTTTATATTATGTTCGCTACCTTTTTTTCTATAAAATGCATCATGTCCTGTTATTACTATAATACTAGGATTATATTCTTTTAACCATTCATGAATCTTAGAAGCAAAATTACTTTCCTTTTCTTTTATACCAAATGCCCATATATTTGCACTTTCATAGTATTTTAAACATCTTTTTAAATACTCATCGTCACTATCAATATGTAATATTTTACCAGGTAAATAAAAATAATCGCTCCTTGAAACATCTGAAATATTATCGGGTTTAATCCGTTCTATAAATTCTTCTTCTTCCTTATCTATATTCATATTATAGATCACTAAATCTTCAATTTCACTATCAGCACATAGCCTAAAATTTATTCCCTTTAAATAACATATATTATCAACGATATCTGTGATTATAAAAACAACATCATTGTTATGTGATTTTCTAGTGACATAATCACCAACTTTAAAATTCATACTATCACCAATTAATTATATGCTGAAAAAATTAATATATTAAAAAAAGGATTCTTTTTGAATCCTTAAACCTTTAAGTGTTTTTTTACAGCTCTCCAGCTTCCTAGCATACCAACTGCCATACCGATGATAAATAATATAGCTGAAATATAATATATAAATGGATCTGGTTTTATTAACTGAATAAAAGGTGTTATCACTTTTTCATTAAACATTTGATATAGAGCAACATAACCATATGTAGTTATTATAACAGGAATAATAGCACCTAAAAGGCCAAGAATTAGTCCTTCAAATATAAAAGGAATTTTAATATTTATATTTGATGCTCCAACAAGTCTCATAATTTCTATTTCTCTTTTTCGTGAAAAAATTGTAATTTTTATTGTATTTGAAATCAGAAAAGCTGTTACAACTATTAGTGCAATAACAATAGATAAACTAATTTTTTCAGCGACATCAAAAATATTTATTAACTGTTCTATTTTTCCTTCACCATATTTTACTACTTTTACTTTATCAATATTTTTAATTTCAGCAGCAACTTCATCAATTAAATTAATATCTGTTACTTTTACTTTAAAACTATTTAATAAAGGATTTGTTTCATCATCCCACTCTGCCATTATATTTTTAAAAGTTTCTGATGAGTCCATCATGGTTTTTGAAGTATCTGTTTTATCAACATATACATATGATTCAACGTTATTTAATAAATTAATTTTATCATCAATATCTGAAATTTCTTTTTCTGTTACATCTTCTTCTAAAAAGACAACAATAGTGACATCTTTTTCTACAAGAGCAGTGAAGTTATTTACATTATAAGAAATCATCATTGATGTAGACACAACAATTAGCGTTATAGTTATACACGCAATTGAAGATAAAGAAAGTGAAAAATTTCTAAGTACACTTTTAAATGAATCTCTTATATTACGTGAAAAAATTCTAAAAAACTTCATTTACATACGTCCCTTCTGGATAATCTTTAATAACTCTTCCTGAATCTAATAAAATTACTCTCTTCTTCATTCTATTAACTATTTCTGTATCATGAGTGACCATTATTATTGTTGTTCCTAATTTATTAATTTCTTCTAAAACCATCATAATTTCTTGGCTTGTGTTATCGTCTAAATTTCCTGTTGGTTCATCACATATTAGTATTTTCGGACCGTTTACTATTGCACGTGCTATTGCAACTCTTTGTTGTTCCCCACCTGATAATTCATGTGGATATTGTTTTACTTTGTGTTTTAATCCAACCAGCTCTAATGCTTTAATAACCTTAGAATGTATTTCTGCTCTAGGAAGCCCTAAAACCTCTAGCGCAAAAGCAACATTTTCATAAACTGTAGATTTATTTAAAAGTTTAAAATCCTGGAATACTACTCCAATTCGTCTTCTAATTTTATATACTTTACCATTTCTTAGTTTTCCAACATCTATTCCACCAACAATAATATTTCCGTTTGAAGGCTTTTCTCCTCTATAAAGCATTTTAATAAGAGTAGATTTACCACATCCTGTTGGTCCTATTATAAAAACAAATTCACCTTTTTTTATATTAAGATCTAAATTATGAATAGCAGTTACTCCGCTTTTATAAACTTTTTTAACTTTTCTTATTCTAATCAAATCCATGTTTGTGCCTCCTTCTTAATCTTTATTTAAGAATTTTAAATTGTCATTTATAAATTTATCTAAATCACCATCTAATACTTTTAAAACATTAGTATTTTCTGTATTTGTTCTATGATCTTTAACCATGGAATAAGGGTGCATAATATAACTTCTTATCTGTGAACCAAAATTAATATCAATAGAGCTTTTCATGTTCTTTAATAAATTATCCCTTTTTTCCACCTCTAATTGATATAGTTTGTTTTTTAAAACCTCTAGCGCTTTTTCTTTATTTTGTATTTGACTTCTTTCATTTTGACAAGTTACAACAGTTTTAGTTGGCAAATGTGTTATTCTAACTGCACTATCAGTAGTATTTACGCCTTGTCCACCTTTACCACTGCTTCTATATACATCTATCCTTATGTCAGCATCTTTAATTTCTATATTTATTTCAGAATTATCAAAAACTGGAGTCACATCAATAGACGCAAATGAAGTATGTCGTCTTGAGTTAGAATCAAAAGGTGAAATCCTGATTAGCCTATGAACACCCTTTTCATTTTTTAAATATCCATATGCATTAATTCCTCTAACAATAATTGAGGCACTTTTAATTCCAGCCGTATCACCATCTTGTAAATCAATAATTTCACACTTATAGTTTTTATTTTCACAAAACCTTAAATACATTCTATAAAGCATCATTGCCCAATCACATGCTTCTGTTCCACCTGCTCCTGAATGAATTTCTAATATTGCATCCCCTTTATCATATGGTCCAGATAGCAATACTTTAACTTCTAGATCGCCTAATTTTTCACCTATATCATTAATTTCTAGCTCTACTAATTTTTTTATTTCATCATCATAGTTTTTCTTTAATTCATCAATCAATACTATACTATCTGATATTATATTCTTTAATTCGGAAACGTTAGATAAAATACCTTTTAAATAATTCAGTTCCTCTATCGTTTTCTCACTATTAGATTTGTCATTCCAAAAATTATCAGAACTCATTATTTTTTCAAGTTCGATTATTCTTTTTTCCTTATTATCTGAGTCAAAGTGACCCCCATAGTTCAGTAACTCTTTGTAAATAGCCATTGTATATATTTATTATTTCACTTAATT
Organism: Mycoplasmatota bacterium; assembly: GCA_012840755.1. Lineage (GTDB taxonomy): Bacteria > Bacillota_I > Bacilli_A > RF39 > UBA660 > DUWA01. The sequence goes on from DUWA01000160.1 coordinate 4,601, forward strand.
CCATAGCTACCTCCAATCAAATGCTATTATACCATTTTAAAGTTATTTTTACCAGTAGATATTTAAATATTACAAATTAAATATCTATATAAATAGCTTACAAATATACTTAAAAAGAAAATGTTTTTTCTTTTTTATTGTTAAAAACCTAGATAAAAATATCTTTATCTAGGTTATATATACTATTCATTAATAGCTTTATATAAAATTTTACCTTCCTTTACAACATATCGAATTTCACTTAAATAAGATATGTCTTCAATCGGATTTTTACCCAAAACTACAATATCAGCTTTTTTACCTATTTCTATGGTTCCAACTTCTTTTTCAATACCTAGAATTTCTGAGGCATTAATAGTAGCTGTACGAAGTGCTTCATATTCATCCATACCATTTTGAACAAAAATTTCAAGTTCTTTATACAATAGTCCGTGATGAACATAACCAGATTCACCCATTCCAGCATCAACTCCTGCTACAATTTTAATCCCTTTATTGCATTTTTTAAATTGTAGGGAAAATATTCTTCTTTGAATTTTGGCATTTCAGAGTAGAAATGACTCCAATTGGGATCAATACGATTTTTAATTTCTTCTCTTTGTCTATTTAACGATTTTTTTCCTATTAAATAGTAAGGTTTCGGTATATATTCTTTAATTTTATCGTTTTCATATAGTTCTGGGTAGGTAATTAAATTGTACCAATTAAAATAACAGTAAGCTGTCGGAACCCAGTATATATTTTTATCTCTCATTATATCGAATGTTTCATCATCAATATAACCTATAGGTGTGTGCTCAATACTATCGACTCCTAATTCAGCAGCTTCCTTAAAATTTTCTGGTAGACATATTAAGTGTGTAGATACTTTTAATCCTTCATCGTGTGCATATTTTATTATACTGCTTAATATGTCTATGTTCATATTTGCATCAATTACTTGGCTATTTACTCCTCTTTTTATATAGTAATCCCTACTATTAGGTTGATCATCAATTAAAGATAAAAGAGTACCTGGAGTTGTTGTCTTAATAAAATCCACACCTTTTCTTTTTAATCTTTTTATTGTTTTTTTAACATCATTTGGATTTAATACATCAATAGAAAGTCCATGGGCACCAAAAATATAGGATAAAATATTAACTAAACATGAAGGTGCTGGTATAAATCTTTTTAAACTAAAATAACCATAGGGAACTGATAAAGCCGGGCCACTAGCTAGTATTCTTGGTCCAATGTATTTTCCTTTATTAACTTTATTTCTAAACTTAAATATACTATACCCATAAGCTCCTGGCATATTTCTTATTGTAGTAACACCAGATTTTATTGTTTGATGTGAGTGTCTTATATATTTTTTAGTTATAGATTCTGTGAAAATTCTTCCATAATCGTCTACACCTGGTTGAGCAAGATGTACATGCGAATCGATTAGTCCTGGAATAATATACATACTACGTACATCCAATATTTCCATTTTTTTTGGTATGGTTAGTTGTTTCATAGAACCGATCTGATATATCTTTCCATTGAGAGATATAATATAACTATTTTCATGAATTATTTTATTTTTTACATCTATTATATTTGCATTAATTATTAATAATCATTCACTATTTTTATTTGAAACTGAAATTATATTAATCACCCATTCTAATAATTTTAATTTCATAAAAAAAATTGCAGATTCAAATATAAGAAAACAAGGCTGTATCATTTAAATCTGCAATTATATTATATATATTTAATTTTTTTATTTCATAACTATCCTAATTACCATTTTTTTTAAGTAAAAAGTATTTGCAATCGTATGCACAATTGTTTTTTATATAGTCGTCTAAACTCTCTATTGCATTTATTTTTCTATATTGTTTATTGCTTTTGTCGCAAAAACCTTTTAGACGAAGTTTACCATAAGCCCAATCACCAAATATATAATCGTAAGTATCAAAATAATCAGTCATTTTTGATTTTACCTCTTCTAAATCAAAACCTTCTTTATAATTTCTAATTAATTCATAATTTTTTTCATTAATTATAATTTTTTTCATTTAATACTCCTTTTTAAAAGCGGC
>DUWA01000161.1 GCA_012840755.1 Mycoplasmatota bacterium
CATCAGTAATGATGGTTGGAGTTAATAAAGAAAGAATACTTCAAGGTTTAAAGGTTTTAGAAAGCCAAACAAAACAAACTTTAAACTTAGCAGATGATTACAAAGCAGATAATGTTTCAGAGAAAGTTTTAAGAGTAATAATTGGTTACGTTGATTATGTGAATAGAACTGTTTGGTATGAAGGAGAAAAATATTAAATGCCTGAAATCAATCTATTAGTTAAAGGAAAAGTTTTAGCTTACTACTCCGAAAATAAATATGTTTATTATAAAAAAGGGATGCTGTACTTATATGACGGTAAGCACAATAAAATAACAAACTTAGAGAATAATCTATTTAAAAGAATTCTATCTAAATTTTCAATCTTCAGAAGACTGTTTAGATTAGAACCGAGAAGTGCAATAAAATTAAATGAAAATGAAATTTTATTTACTTGTCAAGGTTTTATTTTTAATTTAAATTTTAACAATAAGATTTTAAAAAAAGAACATAAATTTCGACCAGGAATGACTTCCCCTTTATATTTAACAAAGTATCAAGATAATGATGGCAATTTAAAGGTAATTTATGGTGAATATTTTTCTAATAAAGCTGGAGATAAGGTAAGTATTTATAAGAGAAATGGAAATTTATGGCATAAAATTTATACTTTTAAAAAAGGGACTATAAAGCATATTCACAATATTATTTATGATGAAGATAATAATTATTTCTATATCTTCACCGGAGATGATGATATAGAATCAGGAATATGGAAGGCTGATTGTGATTTTACTTCAGTAAATTTAATTAGAGGTGGAAAACAGATCTATAGAAGCTGTTTTGGAGCAATTATAAATAAGCATTTAATATATGCCACAGACACTCCTTTAGAGCAAAATTATTTAATATCTTTAAATTTAGAGACATATGAAATAGAAAAAATATCTAAAATTAAGGGTCCTGTAATTTATGGAGCAAGAAGTTCCGATAAAATAATATTTTCTACTACTGTTGAACCCGATAGCAACATAAAGGGAATTAGATATTTAATAACCAAGAAAAGAGGAAAAGGAGTACTAGATGATTGTAGTTATCTGTATACTTATTCTATTAAAGAAAAATTAAGTATTGTTTTATCAATTAAAAAAGATTTTTTGCCAGTTGGTTTATTTCAATTTGGCACATTTCAGCCCATAACCTATTCAAGCGAAATTATTGCTTACAATATGGGGTTAAAAAAATACAAAAATACAACAATAAAGTTTGGAGGAAAATAAATGAAAGTAGTACAAATTAATACCATGACTAATAAAACTAATTTAAAAAGTTCATACTACAATAAGAGGAAAAAACATGTGGTGGTTCATGTTGAAGATTATTTTGATCCTAGTGCTGGCTATCAAATAAATGAGTTATTGATGTTAAACATTAAATATCAAGATGAAGTTCATTTAATAACATCAACTGACATGTCCCCTTTTCATAAAGATTATGATGAACAAAAGGATATAGAATTTTCTAAAAAGTATAATGTAATAGTACATAGACTAGAAAAATTCTTTAAATTCTCGTATAGAATATATTTTCGCGGATTGTTTAAAAAAATAAAGAATATAAATCCAGACCTGGTTTTTTTACATAGTATTGGTGATTTCAAGGATTTAGTCCTATGGAAAAAGAAAAAAGACTATATAATAGTGAGAGATTGTCATATGTCATGG
>DUWA01000162.1 GCA_012840755.1 Mycoplasmatota bacterium
AAATAAGAATGTTAATGATTTTAATATTTCAATGAACCTTGATAATTTAGAATGTCTATGTAGAGATTGCCACAACAAAGAAACACATTCAGTAAAAGTAAACTATTTTTTTGATAAAAATGGAGACCTTATAGAGAAGTAAGGTCTTTTTTGATAAAATAATAATTGGTGATAATATGAGTTATTCAAAAAAGGAAATTAATAAAGTAATAAAAAAAATAATTGATTCGTTCTATTTACCAAATGAAAATCCTGCATTTAACCAAGATATTGAATCTTTCAAACATAACGGAGATTTCTTTAATTCTGAAAAATTACATTCAAATATTGAACCAAGAACGATAACACTTATAGGAACAGAAAAACTAGTGAAATATAAAAACTCATTTAGAGAATTATATAATGTTATGGATATTAGAACTGATTATAAAATCTCATTTGAAACTTTCAAAAACGAAACACAACAATTATTTTTTGATAACGAATTTAATTATGAAAAAATAAAAGAACTTCTTAAATCGATGCCTATAATACCCTTTTATCATGTTGCACGAATATTTGGTGTAGATATGAGAGAAGACTATCTTGAGTTTGGCAAATTCGCTTTTATAAATAAAAACCACATTGTTGAATATATTGAATTAAAAACTCAAGGAAAGGAAAAATATGCTGAACTAAAAAAATGGGCTCTTGAAGGTATAGCAAATGAAGTGAAGTCCGGAAAAACATTTATTTACCTAGCTATAAAGTATGAAGCAAAGGATGCTGCATATTGTAAAGAAGAGTATGATAGAGAACTGAATTTGGTTATAAATACATTAAGATATATTTCCGGGGTGAAAAACGATAGAATTTATATAGATAAAAAAGAATTTATGAATCAAGGAATTACATACCAGCAATTTACGGAAGATGGCTTAGTATTAGGTGGAAAAAAAAGAGATATTAAAGATATTCCTATATTGATTAGCGAAGCTTTATTTTATAATGAAAAAAATGGTAGTAAAAAAATTTGGGGAATATTATCAAAAGAAAAAAACACAGAATTTGAAAAAAGAATAATAAAGGCAATAGATTGGGTAGGTATATCAATAAATGAAGATAATAAAGATATAGCGTGTACTGAAATTGCAATAGCATTCGAAGCACTATTAAAAAGAAACGATCAAACACTTATTTCGCCAAGTATACAAGGCCAAATTTCCGAATCAATAGCATTGTTAATAGGGAAAGATTTAGCAGAAAGAAAAAATATAATAAAATGGTTTAAGAAATTTTATGAATATAGAAGTTCTATTGTTCATGGGTATTCCAAAGAAATAGAGGCAAATTATTATGATTGTCTATATATTTTTAAAGACACCCTTACTAAGATTTTAGTTGATGAAAAATATTCAAACATAAAGACACTTGATGAACTGAATTCAAAACTAACGGATTTGAAATATGATTTTTAACCCCCCCAATGTAGTAATTTTCGTTGAGTTCTCCACACCGAACGCCCCACCGCTAAAATACGCGGGGCAAAAATTTTGAAAAAGTGAAAATCCAACAGATCAAAAACTTAAAAT
>DUWA01000163.1 GCA_012840755.1 Mycoplasmatota bacterium
AAATTATTTTATTATTGTGTTAAAATTATAAATATAGGAGGGTAATTATGATTGCAAGTGTCTTAGTTGAAATAAAATCTAAACAAACGGATAAAGTCTTCTATTATAATATACCTTCTGATTTAAAGAAAAAAATTATGGTAGGTATTAGGGTGATAGTCCCTTTTGGTAACAGAAAATTAGAGGGTTTTGTTTTAGAAATGTTAAATGATAATCAAATAAAGGCTGATTTTGATCTGAAGGATATTATTGATATTGTTGATAATGAACCAGTTTTGAATGAGGAAATGTTGAAATTAGGTAGATATATAAGTAAAAAAACTTTATCAACTTTGATAAGTTCATACCAGACAATGTTACCTTCTGCACTTAAAGCCCATAAAGGTTTTAATGTTAACAAAAAATTTATAACATATATCAAATTAGTTGATAAAGACTATATGCCAAAAAATATAAGTCAGGAAAAAATCATTAAATTGTTAAAAGAAAAAGAAGTACAAAAAAAAGAATGTTCTGCTATATCTAATTATTCATTAAAAAAACTTATTGAACAAAAAGTAGTTGAGGAGATAAAAAAAGAAGTATATAGAATAAATGATGATATAGAGATAAATAAATTTCGAAATAAACTCACAGATGATCAAATAAATGTAATCGATAGTATTGAAATAGATAAATTTAAACCTTATTTATTACACGGGGTAACAGGTAGTGGAAAAACCGAAATATATATGAATTTGATTGAAAAAATAATATCTAAAGGAAAAGAAGCTATTGTCCTAGTTCCGGAAATTAGTTTAACACCACAACTTGTAGATACTTTTAAAAAAAGGTTTGGTAAAAAAATTGCAATATTACACAGTCGATTAAGTGCCGGTGAAAAATATGATGAGTGGAGAAAAATAGAAAAAAAAGAAGTTCTTATTGCTATTGGAGCAAGAAGTGCAATTTTCGCCCCTTTTACGAATATTGGAGTTGTAATTATAGATGAGGAACACTCTGCTACATATAAACAAGAAAACGCTCCTAGATATAGCGCTATAGATGTTGCAATATATCGGGCTCGAAATCATAACTGTCCTATTATTTTAGGAAGTGCAACTCCATCAATTGAAAGTTATACAAGAAGTATAACCGGAACATATAAATTATTAGAATTAAAAAACAGAATAAACAATTTTAATTCAGAAGTAATATTAATTGATATGAAAGATGAGATAAGAAAAGGAAATTTTATTTTATCAGATTTATTAAAAGAAAACATTAATCTGTGTTTACAAAAAAAAGAACAAATAATAATTCTTTTGAATAGACGGGGTTTTTCTACAATTATAAGTTGTAAAAACTGTGGTCATGTTGATAAATGTCCTAATTGTGATATACCTTTGATTTATCACAAAACTACTAATTCTATGAAATGTCATTATTGTAATTATATAAAACCTAAGTTAATTAAATGTCCTAAATGTAACGTAGAAGATTTAAACAACTTTGGGATGGGCACGGAAAAATTAGAAGAATATATAAAAGAAATGTTTAAAGAATCTAAAGTTATTAGAATGGATGTCGATTCAACATCAAGAAAAGGAAGTCATGAAAAAATTATAAATGATTTTAAAAATCATAAGTATGATATTTTAATTGGAACACAAATGATTGCAAAGGGTCTTGATTTTCCAAATGTAACTTTAGTCGGAGTAGTTAATGCAGATAGTAGTTTGAATATTCCTGATTTTAGAAGTGCAGAAAGAACTTTTCAGCTTTTAAATCAAGTTAGTGGTCGAGCAGGAAGAGGTCAATTACAAGGAAAAGTTATTATGCAAGGGTTTAATATGGATCATTATAGTATAATTGCTGCAAGTAAAAATGATTACAAATCCTTTTATAATCAAGAAATGGTCATAAGGAAAAAATTAAAATATCCACCATATTATAATTTATGTTTAATTTCTATATCAAGTAAAGAATATGAAGAGGTATTTAATGAATCAAACAAGATTAATCAATATATAAGAAATAATATATATAACCAAAATATTGTACTTGGA
>DUWA01000164.1 GCA_012840755.1 Mycoplasmatota bacterium
GCAGAAATACATAAAAATGGGCCAAATGGAATAACATTTGTCTTCTTTTTATATAAAATATATATAGAAACTGGCAGAGCAATAAATGATGCAAAAACTATAGATATTATTGACATTTGCCAACCAATTATAAATCCGAACACAAACATTAATTTTACATCTCCACCACCCATAGCCTCTTTTTTAAAAATCTTATCTCCTAATACCTTTATTAAAAACATTATTATGAATGCTATTAATGCATTTGATAATGAAGTTAATAAAATAGCTATTCCTTTAATTAAAATAGTTTCTATTGCTAATAATATAGTAAAAACAATAAGCACACTATCTGGAATAATCATGTAATAATAATCAGTTAAAATAATTATTATCATCATTGAAATAAATGTTAAAGCTATTATAAGTTCATAAGAGATTCCAAATACAACAAAACACAACACAAACAAAATTCCACATAAAAATTCAAATATAGGGTAAAATAACGAAATTTTAATTTTACAATTTTTACATTTTCCACCTTGTATAAAATAAGAGAAAATAGGTATTAATTCTACTGGCTTTAAAAAATGATTACAGTTGGGACAATGAGAAGAAGGAGAAACAATAGATTCTCCTTTCGGTATTCTGTACCCTACTACATTATAAAAAGATCCAAATATAGTTCCTAATAAAAAGAACATAATTACATAATATAGAAACATTTTACTCCTCTTTCTATCCCGTTTGAACAGCTGAATACATGTCAAACATTGGTATTACTATAGCAAGCACAATAACACCTACAGCTCCAGTTAAAAATATAATTAATGCTGGTTCAATAAATGCTTTAATTCTAGAAACTGCATTTCTATGCATCTCTTGATAATATGATGAAACTTTCCCCATCATTTCAGGCAATTGTCCAGTTTTTTCGCCCGTTACAATCATCTCATATGCTGGTATAGGGAAAGCCCAATGTTTAAATGCAAGAGAAATTTTCTCGCCCTTAGCAAGATTATTAATTGTATCGAGAATTATCATCTTATATATTTCGTTGTTGGTTATTTTATTTAAAATATCCATACTCTCTGTTATAAAAACATTGTGTGATAATAGACTACAAAATGTTTTGGTAAACATTGTAACTTCATTATATATGATAATATTATTTATTACTGGAGTATGCATTAATATCCACTGAATAAATGTTTTAAATAATTTAACATTTTTATATAAATATACAAATATAAGTGTAATTATAGTTATTACTATTAATACAAATAATATATTGTTCTGTAAAAAGTTACTTACATTTAATACAAATTGAGTAAACACAGGTACTTTACTATCATCCATTGATTCATATATATCAACAAACTTTGGAATTACAAATAACAATATAAATGTTATAACAGCTATTGCAAGAACAAATACAATTGTTGGATATGTAAGTGCAGTTATCATCTGTTTTCTTGTTTTGTCTGTTTCAGTATAATAATCAGCCATATCATCTAAAGCCTCAGGCAGTTCACCCGTAAGTTCTGATGCCTTAACCATGTTTATTAATAATCTTGGGAATGCTACACCTTGTTTTGAGAGTGCTTCACTAAAGTTATCACCCATTGTTAAATCATATATTAATGATTTAAATATCCTTTGATATGATCTGTTTTTAAATTGTCTTGATAATATTTTTAATGATTCAACTAGTGGTATTCCGGCTTTAATATACGTTGATAATTGTGTAAGGAAAAATATTAAATCCTTAGTTTTAATTTTAGTTTTATTCCCAGATGCATTTCTGTGAAAAAATTGAATAGATTTTGACGTTCTAATACTATATACTTCAAAACCCTCACTAAGTAAAAAAGAATGAACCTCTACTTTCGAAAAGGCTTCAAAGTATCCTTTAATAATTTTTCCTTCTGTATTCTTAGCAACATATTCATATACTAATTTTACATCACTCTTCTTAGCATCTTCACTGTCAAAATTTATAAGTAAAGCTTGTGTTTCAACATTTCTTTTATTAGCAATGTTTTTCACTAAAGATAAATTAGAATACCAGTCTTTAATACCTTGTTTGATTTTTTTAGGCAATGAAGCTAAATATTCTAAAAAGTCATTTATATGATCTGATAGTTTTTTACGTTCTAACTTAACATTTGTATTAACATATTCGTCTTTTTCTTTTTTTCTTCTTTTAGCTTCAAGTAATTCTTCTCTTTTTCGCATTTTAGCTTCAAGTTTAATTTCTTTTTTAATTTTTATGTTTTCGTTTCGAATTCTTATTTTTTCAATTATGTTTCCAGTAATTATATATAAAGCAACAAATGGATATGTTATTCCCATTAGTAAATATTTAACAAGTTTAATAGATATTATTATAGAAAATATAACCCCGTTTTTAAACATGTATAATAATACTAAGAAGGTTAATAGTGTATTTTTGATTCCTTTATAGAAGTAATAAGATAACTTTATAAAAATTTTTCCAAAAATGAAATATATAATTTTAAATGGCAATATCATAGTCATAATTATTCCCTTTAAAAACAAAATAATTGTTCTTAAGATAGTCTTTGTAATTAATATAACTATTTTATAACCCATGTATAAAATAAATGATATTCCGAATAAAAAGTATTTTATTAGTAGGTATGCACTTTTAACTATTGTATTCAGAAAAATATTAATAACTGAAACAGTAGAAAAGAAAAACCCTAAACAAAAATATTTAAGTGTATAAAAAGGTATTTTTACAAAAAGATTAAATAATCTATACGCATATATAAATGGTAAAACATATAAAGGTTTTTGCATATTCCACTTCCATTCCTACTATTTATCAATTATAAAAATTATATCACATAATTTAATTTTGTAAAACATTTTAGTGTAAAATCATATAATATTCTAGAAAGGAGAATATAGGTATGAATTTTTATAACCCTTATTTTTCTTCTATGCCATATAGTTATACACCATCACTTGCTTCTAGGGGTCTTTTTAGTAAATTAGCCGGTGGAGGTATAAAGTGGGGAAATATTTTAAATTATGCACAAAGGACAATGAGTTTGATTAATCAAGGTATCCCTCTTATTAAACAAGCATCACCGATAGTTAAGAATGCTAAAACAATGTTTAGAGTCATGAATGAATTTAAAAAAATAGACTCTCCTAATTCCATAGAGAAAAATAATTATTCATCAAACACAAAAAATAACAACCACTATATGAATAGAAATGTATCAAATAATATGAATTTATCTAAATCAGATAATTCTGATAATGGAGCACCTGTGTTTTTCATATAAAAACTATATCATTGATATAGTTTTTATTTTGTTTAATATATAGTTTTCTATTACTATTTTTATTTTTTTTATAATATATTTGTTTGGAATTCTTTTA
>DUWA01000165.1 GCA_012840755.1 Mycoplasmatota bacterium
GATAATTTCTTACCATTTCGTTTGGGGTATTAAAGTTTAATACCTTTTTTGCTATATTGTTATATCTGTTATTATATCTTTACATATATTGGTTATTAAAAACAAATATTGTTGCTAGACTTTTATAGGTGTTTATAATATAATATATTTAATCTATTAGGAGGTGTTTTTATGACAAAAATCAACTTGCCAGTTATTATATTAAAGGGAATTGTTTTATTGCCTAATAATGAGATTAAATTAGAATTTGATAATCAAATAAGCAGAAATATTATTGAAGTATCAGAAATGTTTCATGATAAAAAAATATTAGTAGTAACTCAATTAGATAATGATGAAAAATCAGATGGAGGTAACATTCCTACAATTGGGATAATATCAAAAATTAATCACAAAATAAATTTGACAGATGGCAAAACAAGAGTGATTATTTCGGGTGAAAAAAGAGCTAAAGTGATAGAATATCTTACTTTAAATCAAAAAAATTCAGTTTTAGAATCCGTTGTTGAGGTTGTAAGTGATGAACATATAGATCAAAAGGAAGAAAAAGCATTACTTAGAAAGTTATATAAAGAATTAGAAAGATATATTAAAAATATTCCATATATAAGTAATAGTATTATTTCTATAATAATGGGTATAGAAAATCTTTCGACAGCAACAGATATTATTGCACCTAGTTTGAGCATTACAACGACAAGGCTTTATGAATATCTAGAACAAACAAATCAAATAAAAAGAACAGAGATGATTTTAGAGGATATTTATAAGGAAGAAGAGATGTTTACATTAGAAAGAAAATTAGATAACAAGATAAAACAAGATTTAGATAATAATCACAAAGAATATATGTTAAGAGAAAAAATTAAAGCGATAAAAGAAGAACTTGGTGAATCATCTACAAAAGACGATGAAATAGAAAAAATGAAAGAAAGAGTCAAGGAATTAAAAGCAAATGATAAAGTTAAGGAAAGATTAAATAATGAGATAAAAAGGTATGAAGCTTTAACCCCAATGTCACCAGAAATCAATGTTGCTAGAAATTATATAGATTGGTTATTATCTTTACCATGGAATAATTATACAGAAGATAATGATTCGTTAAAAAATGTTTTAGAAATATTAAATAAAACCCATGATGGACTTGAAAAAGTTAAAGAAAGAATTATAGAATATTTAGCAGTAAAAAAGATGTCTAACAATATTAAAAGTCCAATATTATGCTTTGCGGGTCCTCCAGGTGTAGGTAAAACTTCACTTGCTTTTAGTATTGCAGAAGCAATGAATAGAAATTTTGTAAAAATTTCTGTTGGTGGAGTAAATGATGAGGCAGAAATTGTTGGGCATAGAAAAACTTACTTAGGTGCTTCACCAGGAAGAATTATTCAATCTTTAAAAAAAGCCAAAAGTTCTAATCCTGTTTTTTTGATAGATGAAATTGATAAAATGACAAAGGATCATAAAGGTGATCCAGCAAGTGCATTATTAGAAATATTAGATCCCGAGCAAAATAAATATTTTAGTGATAATTATATTGAGGAAGAATATGACTTATCACAAGTTATGTTTATTGCAACAGCCAATTATATAGAAGACATTCCAGAAGCTTTGAGGGATAGGCTTGAAATTATTAATTTATCAGGATATACAGAGTACGAAAAGTTAGATATTGCTAGAAAACACTTAATACCAAATATCTGTAAGGAACATGGGCTAGAATTAACTAAACTATTAATAAAAGAAAAAGCAATATTAAAAATAATAAGAGGTTATACAAAAGAAGCAGGTGTTCGTGAACTTGAAAGACAAATCGCAACAGTAGTTAGAAAAATAGTAACTAAAATAATAATGAATACTGAAAATAAGGAAAAGTTCGTTGTCAATCAAACCGACATTCCAGAATATTTAGGAAAAGAAAAATATTATTTTAATAGTCGTGAACTAAAACCTACTATAGGTGTAGTTAATGGATTAGCATATACATACTTTGGTGGAGACACTTTACAAATTGAAGTAAATTATTTTAAAGGAAATGGGAATTTAATATTAACAGGTTCCCTTGGTGATGTAATGAAAGAAAGTGCACAAATCGCACTTGATTATATTAAGTCAAATTGTGATGAATTTGATATTGATTATGAGAAAATTTCTAAAAATGATATACATATACATGTCCCAGAAGGTGCAATTCCAAAAGATGGACCAAGTGCAGGTATTGCTATAACTACAGCTATAATAAGTGCACTATCGAATAAAAAGATAGATAAAACCATTGCTATGACAGGAGAAATAACCTTAAGAGGAAGAATTTTACCAATCGGGGGATTAAAGGAAAAAAGTATAGGGGCACACAGAAGTGGAATTAAGACTATAATAATTCCAAAAAAGAATTTAAATGATTTGGACGAAATTCCTCTAGAAATAAAAGAAAGTATACAATATATTCCTGTATCTGATTATAAAGAGGTAGCAAAAGTTGTATATAAATCAATTGATAAAGTTGGTACAGTATAATGGTTAAAAAAGAAAAATCACTTCAAACTTATATGTTTAATTCTTATATTTATGGTACCTATTTAGAAGATTTTAATGTTGAAACAGAGGAGTTTTTGAATTTTATAGAAGATATGATATTGAAAAACGAGACTGAAAACTTTATAACGCCAAAAATCAGAAACAATATTTTATATTTGTTAGATGTAATTTTGTATGAAACAGATAATAAAGATATAAACATAATTTCTGATATTAATAAACTTGCTTTTGAATTAAGAAAGATAAAAGATAACGATTGCGTAGAATTTTATAAAAAAGAACATTATAAAAGAACAGGATATAAAGTAAACTTAAAAAAAGTTGAAATAAAAGATTTACAAGAAAGAGTAGATTACTCAATATCGCTTGATTACACATATATACATATGTTAATGAATATTCCACTATATGAAATATTTAGATCATTATATGAAGAAATCACAAGTGAATCATTTATTTGGAGTTTAAATGAATTTCATATGAACTTTAAACAAATATTTGCTGATTCAGAAATTGTTAGTAATATAAAAGCAATACTGCTACATAATAAGGAAACCCTTAGTGATACTGCTGTTGATATGAACGAATATTATAAAATGAAAATTCTAAATAATGTAATTATAAAGAAAATGAAAAAGATAAAATGAATAATTTATCTTTTTTTTAATATAATTTAGTGATAGATAGGAGGAAAATATGAAAAAAATTATACCCTTTAAAAAAGATATACCTTTTAGTACAAACATATCTGAAATCACAAGTATTTCATTAGAACACAATCTTCAGGTAGAAAATGATAGCATAGAAGGAAATTTTATTATATGTGGAACCTATAAGGTTACAGATTCAAGTACAACAACTGAAAACTATAATTATGAGATACCATTTAATATCAATTTGGACGATAGATATGTATTAGATAAGGTTACAGTTGATATTGATAACTTTTATTATGAAGTAATAAATAATAGTTTATTATCGGTGAATATAGATGTATCAATAGACAAAATTGAAGAAAAGAAAATTATTGAAGAACTAGATATTAATTTATCAGTAAATGATAAATCTGATAAAGAAGAAATAGAAATTTTAAATGTAGATTATTCAGATCCATTTAAAGAAAATGTTGTTTCTAAAAATTCATATGAATTAAATAGAGAGGGTGAAAAAAGTATGGACATAATAGAAGAACATGAACTAGAAAAAAAGGAATCAGAAAAACTAGAGAAAAAAGATATAGATAATGATGAAGTAGAGAAAAAAGAGACTGATGATGAAGAAAGAATGATTACAGAAGCAGAAGTAAAATCATTGTTTGAAAGTTTTGATGATAGTGATAGTGGATATTTAACATATAAAGTGTACATAGTCAGAGAAGGCGATACACTTGACAATATAATTACTAAATATAATACATCAACAGAAAAACTAGAACAATATAACGATTTAAAAGATATAAAAATAGGCGATAAAATTATTATTCCTTGCTAGCATGGAAAATGTAAATAAAATATTAAAAAAATATGATATAAAACCATATAGATATGAAAGAAAAGGGAAAACTGTAATTGTTGATTCAAAAGAAAAAAGGTATGTTTTAAAACCAAAGGAGAAAGATAACGAATATATTTATGAATATCTGAAATCTAGAAACTTTGATTACTATCCGATTATAATTAATGACAGAGAATATGAAATAACAGAATATATAGACGAAGTTGATATGCCAGAAGAACAAAAGCTAAGTGATATGATAGATTTAGTTTCATTATTGCATAATAAAACAACGCATTTTAAAGAAATCGATCTTGCAGATTATAAGGAAATCTATGAAGATATCCAAAACAATATAGAATATTTAAAAAGTTATTATACAGATATAATAACTTTAATAGAAAGCAAAGTATACATGAGTCCTAGTGAATATTTGCTTGCTAGAAATATATCGAAGATATTTGGTGCGATAGAGTTTTCGAAGGATCAAATTGATAAATGGTATGAACTTGTAAGTGATAAAAGAAAACAAAGACAAGTTGTTTTACATAACAATTTAGATTTATCACATTTTATAAGAGGTAGTTCACCATATTTAATAAATTGGTCAAAGTCTAGAATTGGTACACCCATTTTTGACATATATAAATTATACAAACGACACGCACTAGATTATGATTTTGAAGAAATATTAAAACACTATGAAAGAAACTATCCTCTTTTAGAAGAAGAAAAAAAATTATTTGATATCTTAGTGTCTTTACCTAATAAAATTGAATTTAACAAAAATGAATTAGAAATGTGTGATTTAATTAGTAAAGAAATTGACCTTTTGATAAAAACAGAAAATCTAATTTCACCACAATATCTTAAAGAGAGAATAAAAGAATAAAACTAAAAACAATAATAACAACAAATAATTAAATCTCGAAATAAAAATAAATGTTATAAATATTTGATAAACAGATAAAACACATGAACAAAAACCAATCAAATACCATTTGTTTTTATTGTTTAGCCAATTTTTAAACATATCATCACCTATTATATGTTATTCATAATAAATCATTTTGATAAAAAATCCATTATAGGATTTTTTTAAAAATAATGATTTATTTTTTCATATGTGATAATATTATTATAGAGGTAGTGATGATATTATGAAAAAGAACAACAAATTAATTATTCTGTTAGTATTAATAATAATTATATTAAGTATGTTATTTATACTAATACCTAGTAAAAAAGAAAATGAATTAAACTTATAAAAATAATAGATTTAATTGGTAAAGATATAAATTATGCTGAAAATTATGCGAAAAAAAACAATCTATTTTTAAAGATAGATTATGAGCATAGTGATAATATTGATAAAAACTTTATAATTTCACAAAATAATAAAAAAGATAATAAAACAATAGAATTAATAGTTTCACTTGGTCCTATCAATAAAGAAATATTTAAAGAAAAAAAAGTCAATGAAATAGGTAAGGTACCAGTTATGATGTATCATGGTATATATAATTTAAGTAATTCAGATACTGGATATACAGGTGGAAATGTAGACAAAGATGGATATAATAGAACTAAAGAATCATTTATTAACGACTTAGAGTTTTATTATCAAAAAGGATACAGAATGGTAAGATTGGAGGATTATGTTAATGGGATTATTGATGTACCATTAGGTTATAGTCCTATTGTGCTGACTTTTGATGATGGGCTAAAGAACAATATAAACATTTTAGGGAAAGATGAAGAGGGAAAACTAATAATAGATGAAAATAGTGCGGTAGGAATACTAGAGCAGTTTAAGAAAAAGTATCCTGATTATAATGTGACTGCAACATTCTTTATAAATGGTGGATTATTTAATCAGCCAGAATATAATATTGAAATAATAAAATGGTTAGTCGAAAATGGGTACGATATAGGAAATCATACATACTCACACTATAATATGGAAAAATTAACTATAGATGAAACAAAAAAAGAAATAGGTAGGTTATATAATTTTTTAAAAGAAATAATACCAAATAAATATGTTAAAATAGTAGCTCTACCTTTTGGGACACCATATAGTTTAGATCATCCAAATAGGCCATTTATATTAAATGGTGAATATGAAGGAATAAAATATAATACTATTTCAACACTAAGAGTAGGATATGAGAGTGAACTTTCACCTTTTAGTAAAAATTTTGATAAAACATACATTAAAAGAATAAGGGCATATGATAATAATGGAAATGATTTTGATATAGAATATAACTTTAAAAAATTAGACAATAATAGGTATGTATCAGATGGTAATAAACATACAATTACTATAAAAGAAGAAGATCTTGAATATGTAAATGAGATATATGCAGATAAAGTTATAACATACTAAAATATTGTTAATAAAATAAAAATACTATATAATATACTAA
>DUWA01000166.1 GCA_012840755.1 Mycoplasmatota bacterium
AAAATGTAATAATATAAAAGGATATTTGAAAAAAATGTTGTATATTATATATAGGAGTTTGATATTATGAACTTTATTAGTGATGAGAAGATAAATGAAATAAGAAATAGTATAGATATTGTTGAATTGATAGGAAGATATATACCTCTTACCCCAAGAGGGAAAAACTATTTTGGTGTTTGTCCTTTTCATGACGATCATTCGCCTAGTATGAGTGTTTCAAAAGATAAGCAAATATATAAATGCTTCTCGTGTGGAGCAATTGGAAATGTCTTTAAATTTATTATGGACTATGAAAATGTTTCTTTTGTAGAATCCGTATCAAAAATAGCGGATATAGTTGGAATAAACATCGATTTACGTTATAAAAGTAATATATCTAAAAAAGAAAATAATGTGCTATATGATATATATGATCTTAGTTTAAAATTTTACCAAAATAATTTAAATACCATAAATGGAAATTCAGCTCGTGAATATTTATTGAATAGAAATATTGATGCTGATGTCATAAAAGAATTTGGAATAGGATTAGCACTTAAAGATAGAACACTATTGACAAAAATATTAATAAATAAAGAGTTTGATAAAAAAAGAATATTAGATAGTGGATTAGTATTAAATGGTGAAAATGGGATGTATGACATATATTATAATAGGATAATGTTTCCTATTCACAACTTATATGGACAAGTAGTCGGATATAGTGGAAGAATATATGACAATAGTGATAATTCAAAATATATAAATACAAAAGAAACTGAAATTTTCAAAAAAAGTGAACTTTTATATAATTATCACCGTTCTAAAGATATTTCTAGACAAAAAAATGTTGTAATAGTTATGGAAGGATTTTTAGATGTTATTAGAGCTTACACAATAGGTATTAAAAATACAGTAGCAACCATGGGGACTGCAATAACCAAAGACCATGCTCTTACACTTAAAAAAATGGCTAAAGAAATTATACTTTGTTTTGATGGTGATAGTGCTGGAGCTAAGGCAACAAATTCTTGTATTAATGAGCTTTTAAAAGTAGGGGTTAGGCCAAAAATAGTTAGGCTGGAAGAAAACTTAGATCCTGATGATTATATTTTAAAATATGGGAAAGAGAGATTTTTATCTAAAATTGAAAACCCAGTTAACATAATGGATTTTAAAATTTCATATTTAAAAGAAGGAAAAAACTTAAATAGTGATGAGGAAGTATCAATTTATGTTAATTCCATATTAGAAGAACTAAAAAGTATTGATGATGAAATTTTAACCAAACTGACGATCAAAAAAATTAGTGAAGAAACTGGACTTGATATTGATTTTTTAGAAGATAAGGTTAATGAAAACAAGATTGATAATAAAAAGAAAATTGTAAAAACTAATAAAAATGTAAAAACTGTAAAATTAAGTAAATATGTAAAAGCAGAACAATATTTAATTTTTTATATGCTAAGAAGTAAAGATGTTATTAAAATATATAATAAAAAGATAACATACATGCCAACTGATAGATATAGGTTATTTGCAAGAGAAATAGCAACTTTCTATAAAATATATAACAATATTAATATAGCGGATTTTATAACTTTTTTAAACAACAAAACAGAATTAATGGAAACATTGAAAGAAATTAATTCGCTTAATTTAAAAGATGAATTTAGCTATGAGGAAATAGATGATTATATTAATGTTATAAAAGAGTATAATATTAAATATGTGTTAAATAAATACATGAAACAATTAGAACAAGAAACAGACCCAATAAAAAAAGCAGAAATAGGACAAAAAATAATTGAAGTAAAATTAAGTCAAGATAGATAATAGTAAGGAGAAAAGTATGTATAAGGAGATAAAAACATTTGAACAACGAAAAGAAGAATTGGTAAAAAAGGGAAAAGAAAAAGGATATGTAACTTATGAGGAATTAGCTAACGCTTTAAAAGGATTAGATTTAGATTCAGAATCATTAGATGATCTTTATAATACTTTTAATGAAAATAGTATTGCGGTACTTTCTGAAGATGAAGTGAACAATGACAGTAGTGGGGGCAGCGAAAAACTTTTATTAGATGACACAATTTTAACTAAGGACTTAACTATTAATGATCCAGTTAGAATGTACTTAAAAGAAATAGGACAAATTAAATTATTAACTTCTGAAGAAGAATCTATGCTTGCTGATAGAATAGCAGCTGATGATCCTGTTGCAAAAGCAACATTAGCAGAAGCAAACTTAAGGCTTGTTGTTAGTATAGCCAAAAGATATGTAGGTCGTGGTATGTTGTTTTTAGATTTAATACAAGAAGGAAATATTGGTCTTATGAAAGCCGTTGAAAAATTTGATGTAACTAAAGGTTATAAATTTTCAACTTATGCAACATGGTGGATAAGGCAAGCTATAACAAGAGCAATTGCAGATCAAGCTAGAACTATTAGGGTTCCAGTTCATATGGTTGAAACAATAAATAAACTTGCTAGAGTACAAAGACAATTAACTTTAGAGTTAAATAGGGAACCATCAGAAGAAGAACTTGCTAAAAAAATGAATATGTCTGTTGAGAAAATAAGAGATATTTATAAAATCAGTCAAGAGCCAGTTAGTTTAGAAACACCAATAGGTGAAGAGGATGATTCACATTTAGGTGACTTTATAAAAGATGAAAGAAATATGAGTCCTGAAGAATATGCAACAAATGAAATGTTAAAAGATGAAATTGCAGAGGTTTTACTAACTCTTACTGAAAGAGAAGAAAAAGTAATTAGACTTAGATTTGGGCTTGAAGATGGTAAATCAAGAACTTTAGAAGAAGTTGGACAGATGTTTGGTGTCACACGTGAACGTATTAGACAAATAGAGGCAAAAGCATTAAGAAAATTAAGACATCCATCACGATCAAGAAAATTAAAAGATTATATGGGTGAATAATGAATTTATCTAAAAGGTTATTAGAAATTGCTAACATTGTTGATAGAGATTCTACCGTTATTGACATTGGATGTGATCACGGACTTTTAGACATTTACTTGTCACTGTATAAAAATTGTAAATGTATAGCTTCAGATATAAGCGAAAAGTGTGTAAAAAAAACACTAGAAAATATAAAAAAATATAATGTTGGTAATAAAGTTGATGTTATTTTATCTGATGGCCTTCAAAAAATACAAGTTCATAATGATGATATTATTATAATCTCAGGCATGGGAACAAGAAATATATTAAATATATTGACTAATTTAAAAACAAACAATAGATTAATTATATCTAGTCATAATGATTTAGATATCCTACGAAAAAAAATCTGTAAAAAAGGATATTATATATTTAATGAAATTGCTATTACAGATAAAAATATAGATTATGTTATTATAGATTTTAGACCAGGAACAAGAAATTATAATTTTTTACAATATAAATATGGGCCTGTTTTAATAAAAAATAAAAAATATGAATTTTACTTTGAGAATATTATTAAGAAAAACATTGTTA
>DUWA01000167.1 GCA_012840755.1 Mycoplasmatota bacterium
AAGGTGCTTTTTTTGAAGCTGCACTGCCCAGATTTAAGTATTTTCTTTTATTATATTATTCAATAAAATTGAGAAAACATTCATTTTTTAGAGTAATAAAATTAATGTATGAAGGAACTAAAGGTTACAAGAATGATCTGTCTTTTAACAACTGGAATCAGATAACGGAAGGTGAAAATAATGATTAAGTTCTATATATATGTACATATATATAGAATTAGTGTGTACACATGTCAATATAAGTAGTTTATTCTAAAAAAGATATTGAGGAAAACAGCGCAAATAAATAGTTTGTTATGATTGGAGATAGTCAAGCAAATCAGGTTCCAAGCAAAAGTTTACTTATGCTTATGAAGTAATTATAGGTGGTGCAAAAGTGAAAATATTACATTATATTTCAGGAATATCCCCAACAATTGGAGGTATTGAAATCTTCATATTAAATATTTATGAAGAATTTAAAAAGCATGGGCATGAAATTGAGATATTAACTAGATATGTAGATAGACGTACTAAAATGTTTAAAATGATTAGTGAAGCAGGAATAAAGGTACATTCATTAAATGTTGAACACTTATCACTAAAAAGCAGTGTAAGGTTTAAAAAGAGTGTCGAACTTTTTTTTAATAATCATAAGGATTATGATGTATTACACTCACATTGTATTGAGGATCCATGTGTAATTCATTATGCAAAAAAAAATGGTATAAAAAAGGTAGGTCTACATGTACATTCTTATAGAAAAGATAATATATCATTAAAAAGAATAATAAAAGGAATAGTTTTACATTCTAATTGCAAAAAAGGAGATTTCTTTTTATCTTGTTCCTCAGAAGTTGGAGAATCGACATATCCATTAAGATATAATAATATTAGGGTTGTTAAGAATGGAATTGACAGTGAGAAGTTTGAATATGATGAAAATACAAGAAATGAATATCGGAAATTACTTAAATTAGAAGATTGTTTTGTCATATGTCATGTTGGCAGATTTAATCAAATCAAAAATCATTGGTTTTTAATAGATACATTTAACGTGGTATTAAATGGTAATTTATCTTCGCGTTTATTATTGATAGGAGATGGAGAGTTAAAAGAATCAATTTATAAAAAATGTAAAAAATTAAAAATTGAAGATAAGGTGTTATTCTTGGGTGATAGATCAGATGTGAATAAATTGCTTCAAGCGGCAGATGTTTTTGTTTTACCGAGTTTCAAGGAAGGATTTGGTATTGTAACTATTGAAGCACAAGCTGCAGGCTTAAATACTATTGTATCAAAAGACTCAGTATCTGATTCTATTAATATTACTAATTTGGTAGAATTCATATCGCTAGATGAAAATGAGTATAAGTGGGCTAACACTATATTAAAATATTCGGAAGGATACAATAGGAAGAAGATGTCTACAATTATTAAGCGGGCTGGTTATGATAATAAAAACACAGTAATAGATTTGATTGATATTTATAACCAAAGTTGAAAATTAATAATAAGAAAAAGAAGGTTTTTTTATGAGAAATAAAATAATATATATATATATATTTTCATCATTTTTTTTAGCACAATTTTTAACTTTAGATGTTGGGCCTGTAAAGTTATCTTTAGCTAGAGGTTCGTTGATTTTATTACTGCTAATATTTATACTAGATACATTTAAGAGTAATAAGATAAGATTATACAAAAATTATAGCTATAATTTTATACTGTTGTGGTTCTTTTATACCCTATTAAATGTTGCTTTTGGCTTACAATATTCTTTTACAGGATGGTTGAAACTTCTATATTTAGTAGGTATATATTCATTTAGCACAATTATTTTTACTAGATACATAAAAGATCTTAAAACTATAGAAAAAATTTTTTATTTTATTCAAATAGGAATATTTATTCAAATGGCAATAGGTATATATGAGCATTATACTGGAGTATATCATTGGACAAGTTATGCTGAATTATTTACGACACATCCTTATTTTCAAAGAATGCGATATCCCACTGCAATGCAAAATAACCCAAATGACTTTGCATTATTAATGTATATTGGAACTTTTATTTCTATAGCATGTGGTCGACTTTATAGTAATAAGATAATGAAATTCCTCAGCTATTCGTTAGTAATTATTAGTATCTATTTAATTTACATATCAGATTCAAGATCAATACTATTAGCATTAATTATTTCCTTTATATATATGTTTGTAAATGAATCATCAATCTCAAAAAAGAATAGGATTTTTTTAAATATTACATTAATTATATTAGGTATATTTTTTACATATTTCAATATAGATAGAATTTTATTTTTTATAAATACAAAATTAAGATTTAGTATGGATGCTGGATCCGAACAAGTAAGAATGGGGCATTTAATAGATGCAATGAAATATCTTTTTAATAGTTTTGGTTTTGGAATAGGAGCTCATGGTATTATCTCTTGGCATAATTTCTGGGTGGAAATACTTACAGAATCTGGGATAATTATTTTCATAGGATTCTTAGTCTTTTATTCAAAGTTATTTATAAATATGAATAAAGCTAGTAATGATAATGACAATATAAAAACAAGTATTATTGCTAAATCAATAGCAAGTATATTATTTGGATTTGTAGTTGCAAGTTTAGGGCCTGCATCTATTCTAAATATAGAGTGGGTTGGAATTATATTTGCTGTATTTATTACATTTGAAAAAATATTTTTAGAAAAGCCTTAAAATTTAGACGATTATTGACTTTATTGGAGAACTTTTGAGTTGTAAATTGAAAGAAGCTTAAAAAAGGAGGAAGATTTATGAATGATAATAAGGTGCACATTGCTACAATTGCATTTCATAGAGCTATTAACTATGGGGCAGTTTTACAAGTTTATGCATTACAAAAAAAAATAGAGGAACTTGGTGGCAATTGTACAGTATTAGATTATAGAAATGATTTGTTGGAGAGTAAGCACAGGGAAACAAAAATTGGCGATTGCAAAACAATTAAGGACTATATAAGATTTATTTTCTTATCAA
>DUWA01000168.1 GCA_012840755.1 Mycoplasmatota bacterium
AAATACAACAGTAACAAACACAAGTACGTTAGATGTAGGAACACATGTAATAAGATGTACAGTAACAAAGTCTACTGGAACTAGTGCAAATGCACAAACAACAATAGTTGTAAATGCTGCTTATACAGGTGTACCAAATAGGACTTATAATCCAGGTGAAACAATATCATTTGCGAATGTAAGCTGGAAGGTAATTAAAGATAATGGCACTAATATTACACTAATTACAAGTAATGTTATTGGTCAAAGTAGAATATATCAGTTTTCAGCTATTACTAATTATTTAAATAATTGGTTAACTAACAATACAGTATTAAATTCAGCCAAGAATGATGGAGGCTTAATTTTAGTTGATACTACAAACTATATTAGAATTCCAACTTATGAAGAAGTAAATGAAGATTATTCAGGTAGTAAATTGTGGTATTCAGGAAGTTATTGGACATCGACTGTATCGTATTACACAAATGATTATTATGGAGGTATAAGAAATTACTATGTAGTTAGTGGTAGTTATATAACAACAAAAGCGGAAACTAGCTCATGTTCTTACTCGGGATGCAGTTATACTACTTATGAATATGGTGTTAGACCTATTATAATAATTAGAAAGATGTAATTATTATAAAAATAACAATTCGTAATAAAAATGAATTGTTATTTTTTGTAAAATTTATTTGATAACATTTATATAATAAAGGAGGAAAAATTCTGTATCATTTATAGTAGATTATGGTATAAATAAAAGTAATACAACACTGTAAACATATACAACTATATTAATAAATCCAATTAGTATAAAATATGATGTTGGTATTAATTACAGTATGTCTTGCATTATTTTAAATAACATATGGTGAGAGATTAAATATAACTATAGTACAAAATAGATTGTCCTAAAAAGTAAAATATAATATAATATATACAGGAGGAGATTATATGGCACAACTAGTTGAATTAAAAGAATTTATTTATTTATATAATTTAATAGATGATATGAAAAAGGTCAGAGAAAAAAATAATGAATTAACGAAAACTTTAGTTTCATATCCTGATAAACTTTTAATCAATCCTATAAAAATGATTGAAAGAAAAAAGAATAAAGAAATTACTGAAAAATACAAATTAGAGTTAATTGAAACCGAAAAAAAATTAAAAGAAGAATTTTATAATGAAATACATAAATATGATGTATCTTATATAAAAAGTGCACTTAAAAAATATGGCGAAATGTTAGCTGAAACTTCAACTCATGGTAGTATTAAATCAACTATTGCAATGGTAGAATTAAACAATCCAATTGACAAACAAGGAATAAATGAGCAAGTACGATCGCCCAAAATTAGCAGAGTAGTTTTAGAAACGATTGACTCTGCCAAAAAAGCATTGAAATTTGCAAATGATGCATTAAAATCGGGTAACCAACATGACTATATAATTAACTTAGCTAAATATGAATGGCATAAAAATGATTTAGAAGCTGACACTGAATTAAACTGGTATCATTTAGATATTTTGATGGAATATGAAAACGAGTTAGGTTTTACTTCAGAAAAATCTACTTTACGAAAGTCATTATAATAAAAAACTTCTTTATATTAATAGGTTCTTTGTCAAATAGTGTTGGTGAGACCAAAAACTAATGATAACGAATTAAATTTATCGCAGGTCAAGACGCAAGTCTTGATCTGTTTTTTTAAGCTATTACATTTTTAATTTTTATAACGCCTTTAATTAGTAATATTCTAGTTTTAAAATGATTAAAAGATCTATATCC
>DUWA01000169.1 GCA_012840755.1 Mycoplasmatota bacterium
ATGAAATTAAGTCCTCTAGCAGGTGATGATGTAATCTTTGATGAAAAAAATAATTATATCCTAGAAATATTAGAAAGAAAAAACAGCTTAGTAAGACCACCAATTAGTAATGTAGATCAAGCACTTATAATAACAAGTGTTAAAGAACCTGATTTTTCAACAAATCTTTTAGATAAATTATTAGTTGTGATAGAATTTAATAATATAAAGCCTATTATATGTATAACAAAAATGGATTTATTAAATGAAGTAGAAAAAGAAAAAATAATTTATTATATAAACTATTATAAAAATATAGGTTATGATGTATATTTTAATTACCAAATAGAGGAAATTAAAAATACTTTTAAGAATAAAATTTCAGTTTTTACTGGTCAAAGTGGTGCTGGAAAATCTACCCTTTTAAATAAAATAGACAATAAACTAAATATAAAAACAGATGAAATATCTCTTGCTTTAGGTAGGGGAAAGCATACTACAAGACATGTAGAATTAATTGATATAAATGGTGGAATGGTAGCAGATACTCCTGGTTTTTCTAATATTGATTTTATAGGACTTGAAAATAGTGATATAAGAGATTCGTTTATAGAATTTGAACATTATAAAGAGCATTGTGAATATAGAGATTGTATGCATTATAAAGAAGACAAATGTGAAGTGAAAAATAAAGTTGGGAAAAGCATTATCCCATCTAGATATGATAATTATATAAAATTTATAACGAGAAGTGATAGAAAATGAAAATAGCAGCATCTTATTTAGCGATTACCGATAATTTAGAAGAAAATATTAATTTATTAGATAATACTACCATTGATTATATTCATGTTGATGTAATGGATGGGATTTTTGTTCAAAATAAAACATATGATTATGAATATATTGAATCGATTCTAAAAAATACTAAAAAGAAAAAGGATGTACATTTAATGGTAAAAGACGTATATAATTATATTGATCTTTATTCTAAATTAAATCCAGAATATATAACAGTACATATAGAATTAGAACAAAATCTATTAGATGTAATTAAATATATAAAACAAAAAAAGATAAAAGCCGGTATTTCTATTAACCCAGGTACATATATAGGCAAGCTAGATCCATATTTGTCGTGTATTGATCTAGTCTTAATAATGAGTGTTGAGCCGGGTTATGGAGGACAAAAGTTTTTAGATAGTTCAATTGAAAAAATATATTATTTAATAAATAAAAGAAAAGAAAATAATTATAATTATGTAATAGAAGTTGATGGTGGTATAAATGACGAAACTATTAATATTATAGATAAGGCAGATATAGCTGTTGTAGGATCATTTATTACTAATAGTGATGACTATCAAAAACAAGTAGATAAGTTAAAAAATAATCAATAGATTATTTTTTTTAATTTTAAACTAATTATCATTACTTTTAAAAAGTGATAAATTGTGCTAAAATTAATATGTATTATTAAGTAAAGATAGTTAAACTTAATAATAGACTGAAAGGTGATAGTATGAAAAAATTTATTACGATTGATGGAAATGAAGCATGTAGTAAAATTGCTTATATGTTTTCAGAAATCGCTGGTATTTATCCAATTACACCATCTAGCCCAATGGCAGAGCACATTGATGATTGGAGTAATAAGGGAAAATTAAATATATTTGGAAATAGAGTTAATGTAATAGAAATGCAAAGTGAAGCAGGAGCAGCAGGCCTTATTCATGGTGCACTTCAAGCAGGTAGCCTTGCAACTACTTTTACTGCTAGTCAAGGACTGCTTTTAATGATACCAAACATGTATAAAATGGCAGGGGAAATGTTACCTTGTGTTATGCATGTTGCAGCTAGAAGTTTGTCTACCCATGCTTTAAGTATAATGGGAGACCATCAAGATATTTATGCAACTAGAGCTACAGGTTTTTGTATGTTAGCATCTTCATCAGTTAATGATACATCGTATATGGCACTTATAGCTCATCTTTCTGCAATCAAATCAAGTTTACCTTTTATGCATTTTTTTGATGGTTTTAGAACTAGTCATGAAGCAAATAAAATTGATGATTTAGATATAGAAGAATATAAACACTTACTCGATAAAGATGCATTAAATAAATTTAGAAATAGAGCTCTTAATCCTAAAAAACCATATACAATTGGTACAAACCAAAACGATGACATATATTTTCAAGCAACTGAAGTTAGAAATAAATTTTATAATGAAGCAGTTGATATTGTTGATGACTATATGAAAAAGATAAATAAAATTGCTGGAACAAATTATAAACCATTTAATTATTATGGAGATTCAAAAGCTGATAAAGTAATAGTAGCGATGGGATCGGTTTGTGAAACTATTAAAGAAACGATAGATTTTCTAAATTCAAAAGGTAATAAATTAGGTCTTATTGAAGTACATCTGTATCGTCCATTTTCAGAAAAACATTTAATAAATGTAATTCCAGATAGTGTTAAAAAGATTGCTGTTTTAGACAGAACTAAAGAAGCAGGAAGTAATGGAGAACCTCTTTATTTAGATATTAAAAACAGTTTATGTAATAAGGATATTATAATTGTTGGAGGAAGATATGGATTATCTAGTAAAAATACAACTCCAAATCAAATTAAAGCTGTTTATGATATGTTAGAGGATAATATAGTCAATAATTTTACTATTGGTATTGAAGATGATGTAACTAATTTAAGTTTACCTGTAACTGATGAATTAAAAATTAGTAATGCTGAAGAATTTAAAATTTATGGATATGGTAGCGATGGAATGGTTAGTGCTTCTAAATCTATTATTAAATTAATTGGTGATAATACTGATAAATTTGTTCAAGGTTATTTTCAGTATGATTCTAAAAAATCTGGTGGTGTAACAGTAGGACACTTAAGGTTTAAAGACGAAATAATAAGATCTACTTATTATGTTGAGAGTCCATCATTAGTTTGTGTTACTAAAGAAACATATTTAAACGAATTTGATGTTATAGACGATATTAGAGAAAACGGAATATTTATTCTAAATACGCTAAAAACTAAAGAAGAATTGCTTAAATCATTAAGTTATAAAATTAAAAAGATTATAGTAGAGAAAAATATAGAATTTTATATTATTAATGCTTATGAAATAGCTCGTAATGTAGGACTTAAAAACAAAATAAGTACTATTATGGAAAGTGTAATAATAAAACTTTCTAATGTAATGGATTTTGAACAAGCAAAAGATATAATGAAAAAACATGCACATGATAAATTTTTTAAAAAAGGCGAAAACATTGTAAAAGCCAATTACGATGCAATTGAAAATTCAATTAATTATTTAGAAAAAGTTGAAGTTACTATTGATATTGAAGAAGAGGTTTATGAAAAAGCAAATGGTTCAGTTTATAAAGTGATGAGTAGACGTGATGGTAATAAATTAAAAACATCTGATTTTTTAAACGCTCCAGATGGAAAACTTGAATCAGGTACTACAATTTATGATCAGCGTGGGATTAGCGATACAGTACCACGCTGGATAAATGAAAATTGTATACAGTGTAATCAGTGTTCATTTGTATGTCCACATGGAGTAATTAGACCATTTTTACTTAATGAAGATGAATATAACAATGCTCCGGATAGTGTTAAAAAAAGATGTGTTAAACCAATTGAAAAAAATCTACAACATTATTATTATGTAATAGGAACATCAATTAAAAATTGTACTGGTTGTGGACTTTGTATAAAAACTTGTCCTGGTAAAATGGGTAATAAAGCTTTAATTAGAGTAGCAATTGAAGAAGAATTAAAAGCTGACCAACAAGAAGTTGCAGATTACTTATTTTATAATGTCAGTGAAAAACCAGAAATCAACACTAACACCATTAAAGGTAGTCAATTTAAAAAACCAAAGTTTTTCTTTCATGGTGCGTGTGCAGGATGTGGCGAAACAGCATATATTAAGTTATTAACTCAATTATTTGGTGAAAATTTGATAATAGCAAATGCTACTGGATGTTCTTCTATTTATGGTGCTAGTGCTCCTGATATGCCTTATACAATACCTTGGGCGAGTTCTTTATTTGAGGATAACGCAGAATACGGATATGGAATACATTTAGGAAATCAAACAATAAGGACAAATTTAAGAAGATTATTTGAAGAAAATATTGAAAATGAAAATCAAGAATTAATTACTAAATGGTTGGAAAATAGTGAAGATTATACTATTACTAATGAAGTATATGAAAAATTAGACTATTCAAAATTACCACAAGAAATTGTTGATTTAAAAGAATATATTCCTTCGAAAATAATTTGGACAATTGGTGGAGATGGATGGGCATATGATATTGGATTTGGTGGAATTGATCATATATTAGCAAGTGGTGATAACGTAAATATATTAGTTCTTGATACACAGGTGTATTCAAACACTGGAGGACAATCATCAAAATCTACACCAAAAGGTTCTGTTGCTTCATTCGCATCAACAGGAAAAATTAGAAATCAAAAGGATTTAGCTCGTATTGCCCTAGCTTATCCTGATGTATATGTTGCAACCGTTTCTCAAGGATTTAACCAAATGCAAGTTATAAAGGCATTTAAAGAAGCAGCAGCTCATAATGGACCATCGATTATTATTGCATATAGTACATGTATTTCACACGGTATATCTGGTGGAATGGAAAATAGTTTAGAGGCATCTAATCTAGCAACTAAATGCGGATATTTTCCAATATTCAGATATATTCCAGATAAAGAAGAATTTATACTAGATAGTAAAAATGTTGACTTTGATTTATATGAAGAATTTTTAATGAATGAGTCAAGATATAAAATATTAAATGTTATAAATCCTAATGAAGCTCAAAATTTACTAGAAGAAAATAGAAACAGCGCTTTAAAAAGATATGAATATTATAAATCGTTAGCAGAAAAGAAAAAAGGTATATAATTGTAATTATGTGATATAATTTGATTTGAATCTTAAAATAAATTACCTAAAAACAGGTAAAAATGTTATATAGTAAATTGATAATAAAATCAGTTCAATTTACTAAACTCATTATACGTGATATAATAAAAGTGTTATATCACATTTTTGTGTTAGGAGTGGTAGTATGGTATATATAAACATTAATGAATTGAAAGTAGGAGATATATTATCAGAGGATTTATATAACGATAATGGAGCAGTATTATTAAGAAACGGAACGAAACTTACAACTTTTGCTATTGAAAGGCTAAAATTATTAGGAATAAATAGTCTTTATGTAGAAGGTGAAATAGATAACGATATAAAAGTTCAAAGTCTAATGCCAAATAGTTTTAAAAACAGAATTGCTAGTAATTTGAAAACTATTAGCATAAGTTCAACTGTTTATAACGCAAAAAACGTTGTATCATATGTATTAGAAGCATTTAAATTAAATAATGTTTCATTAGATTATATGGAAAATAGAACTGATGAAACATACTTATTTCAACATTCAATAGCAGTAGCGGAAATAGCAGTTATAATAGGTAAAGCACTTAACTTAGAAGAGGAAACTTTAGAAGATTTAGCAACCTCTGCACTTTTACATGATATTGGAAAATTAGTATCAAGAAAGGATTTAGTAAAACAACTGGAAATGAAATTAGATGATAAGGATGAGAATTTCTTATATAAAATACATCCTTTTTTAGGATATAGTTATCTGTATAATTTTCCTGAAATAAAAGCGACAGTAAAAAATGGAATATTATTCCACCATATTAATGAAAATCTACAAGGATTTCCAGATGCTATTGCACCACAAAAAAGAAAGCCATATATATTTGCTAAAATAATTCAAATTGCTGATGCTTATGATAATGCAAGACATTTCAATGGAACTAATAATCCAGCACTAGCTTTAGAGCATTTAAAAAGTGGGTGTGATACATTATTTAATAGAACTATTGTAGAAAGCTTTTTAGAATACGCACCAGTATTTCCAGGTTCTTTGTCAAATAGTGTTGGTGAGACCAAAAACTAATGATAATGAATTAAATTTATCGCAGGTCAAGACGCAAGTCTTGATCTGTTTTTTTAAGCTATTACATTTTTAATTTTTATAACGCCTTTAATTAGTAATATTCTAGTTTTAAAATGATTAAAAGATCTATATCC
>DUWA01000170.1 GCA_012840755.1 Mycoplasmatota bacterium
ATCATATTTTATACAAAATAAAATTGCCAAATTATGTAATAATATTTATATAATTATTTTAATGTGTTAAAATGTAATTAGTATTGGAGGAATAAAATGTTAGAGTTAAAGAATGTTTTTAAAAAATATAATACTAAAACCAGTATTACCGATAAAACATTAGATAATATTTCATTGAAGTTCGGAAACTCTGGCATAGTTTTTATTGTTGGAGATAAAGAAAGTGGAAAAAATACTCTCATAGATCTAATTGGAGGAATTATAAAACCAGATAGTGGAGAAATTATATACAATGATATAACTATTTCTAGTTTAGATGAAAAAAAGTTAGATAGTTATAGAAATACAGTTATTGGTTTTATTTTTAAAAAGCCTAATTTATTAAAATATTTTAATGTTTATAGAAACATTGAAATAACACATGATTTACTAAATATAGATTTTGGAAAAGATCGAGCAAAAAAACTTTTAAATAATCTAGGGATTGATGTTCCACTTAACAAAAAAATAACTAAGCTTAATTTTTATGAACAATATAAAATAGCTCTAGCTAGAGCTATTTCAAAAAAACCTGACATAATTATAGTTGATGATCCGAGTGAATTTTTAGAAGAAAACGAATCAGAGAAAATGTTTAACACATTAAAAAAACTTAGTGAAAAAAAGTTAGTAATAGTTTGTGAAGACAATTTAGATATAGCCCAAAAATATGGTGACAGAATAATAGAATTAAAAGATGGAGTTATCGTTAAAGAACATAATAATGAGGTAAGTATTATAGATTTAAGTGTTAGAAAACAAAAATTAGTAACTCCAAAACTAAATTTTATTAAATCATTTATTATATCTTTAGATGTAATTCTAAATAGAAAATTATTATTTTTAATGTTTAATTTGATTATTATCGCATCATTAGTATTTCTTGGAATATCGAAATCTATGTATGACTTTGATTTATCTGAATCACATGCTGAGTCAATTATAAATAATAATGATAAGCTTATACAAATAACTCCAAAGGAAGGATATGTTTTTAATAAAGAAGACACAAATGATATTATATCTGGTTTTGATGAGTATTTATATGGTTATAAGATATATGAAAACGGAATAGAAATAAAACTTGAAATTAACAATTTGAATTTTGAACCATCGGATTTATATAACTCATATTTAAATAGTGGAATTGAAGTGATCGAAGCAACTGATATAAAGCAATATACAGATTCAAACTTAATAGGAAGATTCCCAACTGAATATAATGAAATAGTTATACATAAATATTTGGCTGATTATATAATTCATAATGGGATTATTGTTCTAAATAGTGATGGAATGAAATTGTTATATAGACCAACTAATTATGATCAAATAATTAATGAATCTAAAACAATTATGATAGGTTCTAAAAACAGGGTTAAAGTAGTTGGGATAATAGATGATGATTTATCTAAATATGAATTTTTAAAAGGTAAAAATACTGGTTTGAAAAACAACGAAAAAATAAATTATAATAATTTTAAAAATATGATTTCAAGACAAGCTAATAAAATAATAGCTCTAACTGGTTTTGTAGACAATCTTGAGTTACCAAAAAACAATTATATGAATATAACCAAGTACTCACTATATGTAAACAATCTAGGGGAAAATAAAAATATAGATGGTAATGTGTCATATATAAATAAAAATTATGATGCTTATACCTTAAACGGATACACAGGAGTTACTGATTTAATAGATAATGAGGTGTTAATTAACACTGAGTTTTTGGATATATTGTTTGATAATGATTATTCAAACAAATTACAACTATTTAAAAACAGTAATATCGAAAATGATTCAGAAGGAAGTGTTTTCCAGTTCACATTAGAATATGTAAGAGACAACGATATTTTAGGTAAAAATTATAATATAATAATTAAAAATAATAAAACAAAAAAGGAAATCACGGAATCTGTAGTGATTAAAGGTGTAATAATTTCATCAAAATCAGATAGTTATATTTATTTTTCAGAAGAAATATTAGATAAATATTTGGATAACAATTATCGATTAAACTCTATTTTTAATCTTTCAGATACTAAAGAACAAATAATAAATATTTTAAAAAGATATATTGATTATAAAGATTATATAGAAGTCAAGACTGTTGTTTCAGATAATTTTAACAACATTATTAGTTTTATAGATTTATTTAAGAATATGACGTTATATATCAGTGTATTTTTTGTATTTTTGGTAGTTGTCGCAACAATCAACCATGTTTATGTATTTGCAAATAAATTAAAGGTTGAGGCAAATATATTAAGAATATTAGGGACTAGTAAGGCAGATATATTTAAAATATTTATCTTTCCGATATTTGTATCAATAATGATATCTATATGCCTTTCTTTGTTGATTATCTATTTAATTAATCTTAGATTAAATTATTACATTTCATTACAAATAAATTATAATTTTAATCCAATAAAGTTTAGTAAAGATCAACTTTTAATATTAAGTAGTGTAATAATTTCAATAATAATCATAAGTATTGTCACAATTAAGATTAAATTAAAAAAAATATTGGTTTAAAATTTATGCTAAATAATATAGGTGATAATATGAAAAAAATATTAATAATAATAATTTTGTTTTTTACTAGTGGTTGTAATTTTAGTAATGATATTGAAGTTGTTTGTACTAAATCAAACACTGTTAGTGGTTTTACACATTCTAAAAAAATAACCTTAATTTTTAGTGAAAATATAATAAAAAATGTAACGTTTGTTGAAAATTATATATCAACAAGTAATACTAATTATGATACTATAAAATCAGCTAAAGAAAGTTTTGAAGGATTTATTAAAAATTATAAAGATATAAAGACTTTTAATGAAATAAAAAAATTAGATGAACAACAAGAATATTATTATGAATATAGTTTTGATTTTACAAATATGGATAACGATGATATTAAAAAAATTAATATGGTGAGAGAATATAACAAACAAATTTTAAAATTAAAAGAAGAAATGATTTGTGAATAATTATTTCTTTTTTCATTATGTTAGATTATAATACATATGTTACACATTAAAGCAAAAAAAGATACTTCTGTTATAATTGAGTTGAAAGACAAAATTGAAACGAGGTATCTATCAAAATTATAACAGAAGAAATGAAATATAGAAAGAGAATGTGCGAATATGCACTAAAACATGGTGTACAGCTAGTGCAAGAAAGTATCATACGAATCGCCAATTTGTATATAGGCAATTAAATAAATATGATGGAACAGTAAAATCACTAGCACTTAAATCAATACGTCCAAAAAGCCATCCACATGCACATCAGGCGGAAGAACTTAAACTACTTAAAGAAGTAAGTAAGAGGTACAAGTGTGATGGCAACGCCGAAGTATATGTTCAAGCTAGAAAACGCGGATATAAAAGAAGTTATGGTTCAATGTATAAACAATTAAAGAAGTTATTAATAGAAATAAAAGAACAAGTACTATACTAAACATAAAGAAATAAGAGGATCATATCCCGGTGAAAAAGTTCAAGTGGATATAAACTATGTTTCACATTATTGCTTGAATTTTGAAACAACAGAGATACGATATTATCAAATAACAGCTCTAGATGAATACAGTCGAAAAAGAGTGTTAGAAATAGTTGAAGAAAAAAGCTGTTATAACACCAGTAAATTTTTATTGTACTTGGAAGAAAAATTAGATTTCAAAATAAAAACCATTCAAACCGATAATGGAAATGAATTTGTAAACAATCAAGAAAAAACAAAAGAAGAAACCTACTTTGAAAAAACATTAAGTAAGTTAGGAATAACTCATAAAAGAACTCGTCCGTATTCTCCATGGCAAAACGGAAAAGTCGAAAGAAGCCACTGTATTGATAATAAATTTTATGAAAGACAAGAATTCAAATCAAAAGAAGATATGAAAAAGAAAGTAAAAAGATATAATAGCAGATATAATAATATATCAAAAGAAGTATTAGACTTTAAGAGTCCGAATGAAATAGTAAAAGAATATTTTGAAACTCAATTAACAACGTAACTTTAAAAAACAAAAGTGTAACATATGATTAATTAATCTGATTCTATTCTTTCTTTTTTCATTATTCCTTGCTATTTTATGTTATTTATTATAAAATCTTGTATTAGGGATGTGATAAAATGTTAAGTGTATCAAATATGAGTTTAAAGTTTAAAACAAGAACATTATTTGATAATGTTAATTTAAAATTTGAAAATGGAAACTGTTATGGTCTTATTGGTGCAAATGGTGCTGGTAAATCAACATTTTTAAAAATACTAACAGGAGAGATTGAACCTACAACAGGTACAATATCTATTGGTAAAGACGAAAGAATTTCATTTTTAAAACAAGATCACTATGCATATAATGAGTTTACTGTTTTAGAAACTGTAATTATGGGTAATAGTAAATTATATAGTATTATTAAAGAAAAAGAAGAGCTATACTCAAAAAGTGATTTTACAGAAAAAGACGGAATTAGAGCTGGGGATTTAGAAGCTGAATTTGAAGAGTTAAATGGTTGGCAAGCAGAAAGTGATGCGGCTATATTATTAAGTGGAATAGGAATTGATAATTCACTACATTATAAGTTAATGAGCGAACTAACAGGACCTGAGAAGGTTAAAGTATTACTTGCTCAAGCATTATTTGGTGAACCTAACATTTTGCTTTTAGATGAACCTACTAATGATTTAGATATAGATGCTAAAATGTGGTTAGAAGAGTTTTTGATTAATTTTCCAAATACAGTTATAGTAGTTTCTCACGATAGACATTTCTTAAACAAAGTATGTACACATATTGTTGATATAGATTATGAGAAAATAACACAATTTGTTGGAAACTATGATTTTTGGTATGAATCTAGCCAACTTATGTTAAAACAGGTAAAGGATTCTAACAAGAAAAAAGAAGATAAAATAAAAGAATTACAAGATTTCATAAGAAGATTTTCGGCTAACGCATCAAAAAGTAGGCAAGCCACATCTAGAAAAAAAATATTAGATAAAATTGTTTTAGAAGAATTAAAGCCATCTACTAGAAAATATCCGTTTATAAATTTCAAAATAAATAGACCTACTGGGAACAGTATTCTTGAAATAGAAAAATTAAATTATTTAGATGAAACTGGAAATAATTTATTAAAAAACTTTAATTTAACTGTTTTTCAAGATGATAAAATAGCTTTTATTGGAAACGAACTTGCAATAACTGCGCTTTTTGAAATATTAAATGATAGAAAAGATTTAACTAGTGGAACTATCAAATGGGGCCAAACAATTGAAAAAGAATATTTTCCTAAAAATAATGAAGAGTATTTTGTGGAAGATGTAAATCTTATAGAATGGTTAAGGAATTACTCAAACGATAAAACCGAATCATTTATAAGAGGATTTTTAGGAAGAATGCTTTTTTCAGGAGATGAAGTATTAAAAAGTGTAAAAGTTTTATCAGGAGGAGAAAAGGCAAGATGTATTTTTTCTAAAATGATGATAAATGGGTGTAACTTTATAACTCTTGATGATCCTACTAATCATTTAGATATAGAAACAATTACATCACTTAATAATGAAATGACTTCATTTAAAGGTAATATTTTGTTTTCTTCACATGATCATGAACTTTTAAATACTGTTGCTAATAGAATAATAGAAATACATGAAGATGGTACCTACACTGATAAGATGTGTAATTACGATGAATACATATCTATAAAAAATCAGTGAAACTATGATCGTTAGTGTTATATAATTTACAATAAAAATGTTTTAATGGAGAATAATCATTAAAACATTTTTTATAATATTAATTGTTATTAAGTGCTAAAATACTGACGCTTAATAAAAGTTTAAAGTTAATTGATTATACTGAAATATCTTAATTCTAAGTGTATTTGTGCTTAAATAACATTTTAGAATAATAAATCGCTTTTGTATATAGTTTTATGTCTCACATCAATTGTAACATTACAATCGATTCAAAAATAAAAATGCTAATACATTGTCAAATATAGTAATTTTATGTTATAATTTGCTTATAGAAATAAAAATTTTTACTTAATTATTGTGGTCCATAAAATAACTAATGAGGTAATACTGTAAAATAAGTAAAGAACAAAAAGAAATAATGAATTAATATTATTGTTGGGGGCGTAGTAATGGATACAATGACATTGAATAAGTTAGATGGAACTACCGAGGAAGTTGAAATTATGATGACTTTCAAGTTAGAAAGATTTAATGATAATGATTATGTAATATATAAAAGCCTTGATAAATTTTATGCAGCTAGGTATGTTGAAAACAACGGAATTACTAATCTGGAAACTAATTTATCAGAAGATGAGAAAGAAGATTTAAGTAAGGTTTTTAATAAACTACGTGAAGGAGGTATAATATAATGTTAGAATTTAATAACGAACATAAAAGTATAAATGGTAGTCTGAAAAATCAAAAAAACAAGGTAAAAATAAGAAACTTTATTTTAGGTGGTGTTGTGGTTGCATCTATATTTTTGTTCAGTGGTTGTGTTAAAAATGTTGAATGTAACATTATTGGTCCACATGCCCACAAATATGTTAGTGAGTTATCATATGATAAATATATGATCAGTGAAAAGGAGCATGAAGGAAAGTGGGTTCGTACTGACGATTATATATCTATTAGTAAAAATATGGAAGAATTAATTGAATTCGAAAATAAAAACGGTTTATATAGGATTTCACTTAATGAAGATAATATAGCTGAAACTGTATCTTCACATATTGATACAGTTGAATATAGATATCAATATCGATGG
>DUWA01000171.1 GCA_012840755.1 Mycoplasmatota bacterium
ATCAAGTTTTAATGATAAAACTGTATTGCCATCAGTAAATAAAGAACAATATGGAATTTTTATTAAATCTCTACTCATGAAAACCTCTGTTTTATTCTCTATTATTTTCAAAAAATCTTCTTGAAATTTGATTTTACCACAATATAAATCATGTATTGAATCAGATCTTATTTTAAACACTGGAATTTTTCTTATATGAGTAACTTTATCCCCATTATTCCAGTCATAAAAATCTATAATTTCTTTATCAAAATTCAAAAATATATCATAGATATAATTCACTTTTATTCCCTCCTGGTATATAAATAGTTAGAAGCATAATTATAATACCTACAACTGAATATAAGCACTCTATCCTTCTAATTATAAAGTTAACATATTCATAGAAATTATACCCTAAGCTAAGCAAATTTAAATAACTAATGATAAATATAAACCCTATTAATGTCAATCCAAATCCAATTAAAAAGAAAAAGATTCTAACTAACATAATACCACCTATTTAATATTACTCAAAAAAAGTATTTTAATACTATTAAAAAAAGCACTAGGTGCTTTTATTTTGAAAATCTATATTTAAAATAATCGTTTTTCAACGTCAAATCAGAAACATAGAATTTATTATTAACTTGCTTATTAATTTTTTGTACGTATTCATCATCTGCATCATCAGATAATGCCTTATATTTCCCAGTAGATGAAAAATACATAGCCTTATCTGTAATCCAACTACCGTTAGTAAATATAACTGTAGATTCTTGGTTTGAAAACATATCGGTTCCTATATAATATCTAGGATCATAGTCTAAATCAAATAAATTTGCAAGCGTAGGAATTATATCAAAAGTACTGGCTGTCTTTGAAATTATTTGTGCTTCTGATTTACTATTATATATAATAAATGGCATTTTATCTAAATTAAAGTCAACATTCCTATCAATATTAGATGCAGAATTTAGGTTGGCAATTCCCATATTTAATGGATGATGATCACCAAATAAAGCTATAACCGTATCGTCAAGTTTTCCTTCTGCTTTAAGAGTTTCCAGTAAATAGCCCAAACCTCTATCAAAGTCTATAACTTTTGCATAATACCTCTTAATTTTATCACTATATGGCAATTTTTTCACTTTATCCCAATGCATATTAACTATATATGAATTTTCATCATATGGAAAATGCATAGAAGATGTAATAATAAAGCTAAAGAATTTATCATTATTTATAAAAAATGGTATTGATTGTTCGATTAGTGTCTCATCACTAGGCCATCCTGAATATGCTCGTATTTTTAAATCATCATAATTATAAAAATATTTACTTCCCATATTTTTATGAAGAACTTTTCTTTCATAAAATTGATCTTTCCAATTATGATAAGAAGTACTGTAGTAATTTGATTTATTAAAAAGTTCAAAAATACTTGTAGAATAAGTATTATCTTTATATGAGTTAGGAGTACAGACAGTTGTAGATGGTATAATTGAGGTTAAAGCTATAAACTCACTTTCTCCAGTTGTGCAACTATATTTAGGCGTATAATAATTATCAAAATACCATCCTTCTGTAGCTAATTTATATAGATTTGGTGTTAAATCTTTATTTATAGCTATCATGTCAAATGCTTCTATCATTATAAGAATTAAGTTTTTATCTTTAAAATAACCTGTATATTTATTTTTTTCAGTTATTGGCTGATTTATATAATATTCATTTAAGGCATTCAGTTTTTGATTACTTGTCTCACTTATCAACTTTTTCCATTCTTCATCATTGATGATTCTAGAATAATCATCTTCGTTATCTTTTTTATCATTATTATCAACAGGCTCAACATCTATATCTATGTCTATTTTAACTTCTTTTTGATTAAATATATATATAAAATCTCTTATTATAAATCTTGTGGGACCAAACTGTTTTAAAGAAAGTTCTATAAAATTTGGTTCCCTATATAGTTCGTAATTTGATTTGATTTGATTCTTATTTTGCAATATAGGTATTTTTAAACACAATAATGAAACAATGTGAACTACCAATATA
The DNA here is from genome assembly GCA_012840755.1 of Mycoplasmatota bacterium. Classification (GTDB taxonomy): domain Bacteria; phylum Bacillota_I; class Bacilli_A; order RF39; family UBA660; genus DUWA01. The sequence continues at coordinate 2,044 of DUWA01000171.1, forward strand.
GATAGTCCCATTAAAAGAATATCAATATTTTTATCTAATTTTTTATTAAAATTCACTTTCTTTGAAACGAATAAAATCAAAAACACTATAAAAGGAATAAACACAGTAAAATAGATTGGTTTTATAGCTAATAAAAAGTTCTTCACTTCTCCTAATACTCTGTTAAATCCACCCTCACTTGCTGCGTTAAATGACATATAATTATCCATATAACTTTTAAAATTCAATTGTAACAATACATAAGTTGAAATGAAAAACACATATATTAATGTTATTATTTTTATACTTTTAGATTTAAAATAATTTGCTAAAAAAGAGATGAACAAACAAATTGTTGCACTGAAAAAAATTATTTGCACAGTTTCTTTTACAAAAATGCTTCCAAAGCTTATATATTTAAACAAAAATTCTACGTATATAGTACTTATAAAAGATATAATAAAAATCTTCACAAAATTATTTAATTCATCAAACTTATTTTTTATACTTCTCACATCATCACCACTTATTATTATATTATATTTTTTTTATTCTCAATTAGTAAAAAAGATGGTTTTAAACATCTATATTTCAAAATCCAAAACTTCAACTGCACTATTGTATTTCTTTATTTCTTTAGTTTTTCTTATCCTTCTAGAAGTTAGTTTTATGATACATATTATTATAATAATTATAATAACTGCACTAACCAGTAATATTAAATATATTGAATTATCGGTATGTGCGCTAAATTCAAAGGTAATATCATTAACAAGACCATATTTTGGATTCCAAGTATATGTTTTCCCATCTTTGCTAACCTCATCAGCATTATGATTTATAATATCAAATTCAGATTTTAAAACGAATTTAACATCTAAATATTTTGAATAGTCATAATCTGATTTTTCATTTATATCTTCCTGTTCATCTTCATTAGTCATATCAAAAGAAAAATTAGCTTTATACATATTTTTCAAAAAACCTTCTTCTACATTAAAAACTTCTTTACCGTAAAATTTATCATCTAATAAACTTGTAAGTTCAAGACTAATATTATTCTTACCTGACAATTCATTAATATGCCCTAAATTTTTAGTTGCTGAAATTCCAACAAGATTATTTTCTTTATATTCCGACACTTTAAAACCATTATTTTCAAGTGATTTCCTAGTTTCATCTATACTATTTACATTAGCCATAGAACTTAAATCACCATTCATAGCATATATTAATTCTACATTAATAGATTTGTTTCTATTAATAGTCATACCAACCTCGTATTTCACACATCCTGTAAGCATAAGGCACAGAATAATTAGTATTAATCCATTTTTTTTCACACAACCACCTATTATTTATTATATCACACTAATTTCGACAAATAAAGTAAAAAGTCCAGTCTAATATTAAAATAGTGTAATGTTACAATTGATGTGAGACCTATTGGGTATACAAAAAGCGATTTGTATCTTAAAATGTTAATTGAACAAAAAAACAATTAAGAAAGGAATCAAATCGCTATGGAAATTATATCACATTCTC
>DUWA01000172.1 GCA_012840755.1 Mycoplasmatota bacterium
ATTATTCTTCCTTCATTTCTAAGTAGTGTTTCTTTTATTATTTTAGTAGTTCTATGGTTAGGCGATGTAAATCCAGGTTTATCAGAATATAATGATTCACTTAATAAGCAAAGTACCCCTTGTTTTCCAACGTAAGCGAGTTTTCCGATATCTGTTTTATAACCTCCCATCATTGTTGGGTCAAACACAAAGTTACCCGTATAGAAAATTGCCCCTTGATCAGTATATAATACATAACCTACCGTATCAGGAACAGCGTGAGTCAAAGAAATGGAAAAGATACTGTTTTCATCAAAATTAATTTTTTGATGCGCTTTAATTTCAATTAAATTATCAGTTTTTATTCCGTCAGATTCTAAATCTTGCTTTATTACTTCTATTGTAAATTTTGTTCCATAAACTTTTAGTTCCGGAATGTCTAATAAAATATCACCGATAGCTCCCATTTGTTGGTTATGACCGTGAGTGATAAACAATCCTTTAATACGTTCTTTGTTGTTTTTCAAATAATCATAGTTAGGTATTATATAATCAACACCTAACATTTTATCATCCGCATATTTTAATCCGGCATCAAATACAAATATATCTTTATCTACTTCTACTATGTACATATTTTTACCGTTTTCATTTAGTCCACCGAGACTAAATATTTTAATTTTACTCATTTTTACTCCTTTCTTTATAAATTAAAAAAGCCTAATCAATTATATCAAATTATAATCAATTAGTCTATATTTATTTTGTATGATTGAATGTTTAAATTATTTCATCTAAAATTTTTTCATTTTTAAGTGCATTTATATGTATATCTATTTCTTCTTTTGTATTATAGAAATATAAACTTATTCTACATGTGTTTTTTATATTTAAATCATCTTTTAAAATCTTAGCACAATGATTACCTGCTCGCACACAAATATTATATTTATTTAGATAGATAGCTAAATCTTGAGCAAAAATATTTTTATAATTAATTGCGATTATACCACTTTCGCTATTTTCGTTGTATATTATAATATTTTTAAGATTACTTAATTTTTCTATTGCATAATCTCTCAGTTCTTTTTCATATCTATGGATATTTTCCATTCCTATGTTTTCTAAATACTTAATTATTGCTCCAAATCCTATTACACCAGCAATATTAGGAGTACCTGCCTCAAGTAATTGCGGTAAAGTATTATATTCACGTGTTCCATCGTTTGAAAAACTAGAATTCATGCCACCACCAAATTCAATTGGTTTAATATTTTTTAGTTTTTCATATTTACCATAAATAACTCCCACTCCTGTTGGTCCACACATTTTATGTGCTGAAAAGGTCAAAAAGTCAATATCCAAATCTTTAACATCAATTTTTATATGTGGCACACTCTGAGCACCATCAATCATTACGTCTATATTATGTTCGTGTGCAATTTTTGTAATTTCTTTTATCGGTCTTATATCACCAACAACATTAGTTATATGTGCGATACTTACAACCTTTGTATTTTCTGTTAAAGATTTTTTAAAATTATCAATAGACAATTTTAAATTTTCATCTAATTCGATATATTTAATTTTCAGTTTTAACTCCTCAGCAAGTTCAAACCATGGTAAAACATTAGATGCATGTTCAGATTTAGTAAGAAGAATCTCATCATTTTCTTTTAGAGTGTATTTGTAATACCCAAATATAATTTTATTTATACTATCAGTAGTTCCTGATGTAAAGGCAATTTCATCTATACTATTAGCATTAATAAATTTTTTTACTAATTGTCTTGTTTCTTCGTATTTTTCATCAACTTTAAGACTTATATCATAGTCTCCTCTATGTGCATTAGCACTATAATTGTTATAATAATCGGATATGGTTTGTGCTAGAATTTTGGGTTTTAATGTAGTAGCTCCATTATCAAAATATATTATATTTTGATCTAACAGAGCAAAATCATTTCGGTTCATGTAATCACCTCCAATATTTTTCGATGACTTCAGTTAAATTTTGAAAAATTGGAATGTTGTCAAAATCACTTACTAAAAAACCATTTGTTAATATTTTCTCAGCGGTATATTTATCTATTCCCCTACTTTGTAAATAAAACAGTTCATCATTCGTGAATGTTCCTATATGTGCCGAATGATTAGCAATTACATCATTTTCATCTATAAACAAATTAGGATTTATAATACATTTATTATTTGTAAAGTTAATTATTCTATTATCCTGATTAATTTCACAATTAATAATTTTTTTAGGTACAAAACTAGAAACATTTATTGTTATACTTCCATCTTGTATTACAACACCGTGGTTTTTAATACTACTTTTAGTAAAGGAAGCATTGTGATAAACTCTTATATCATATTTTTCTGTATTTTTAGAGATAGTTTTAATAAACATGTTGATAGTAGAATTCTCGCCGTTTAATAAAACAACATCTGATTCATTAATACTTGTGATATCATTAAACCTAAAAATATCTAAACTGCTGGATTTACACAAATTATACTTGCATTGTACTTTTGATTTACAACCTGTCTTTTTTTCAAATAAACTGAATTTAACATAATCTAGAACCTCAATAATAACTTCAAGTTTTATATCAACATCATTAAAATATTCTATTTCTAAGGTTGTGTCTGCTAACACTTTAATGTTTAAACTATTTATGTTAATAAATTTATTCTTAGAAAAATTTAATTCAATATTATTATCTAGTTCTATTTTTGTTATTTCATCATTAGTCACTATTATTTTATTCATGACTTATTTCTTCCTTCACGATACTAGCCACAGTTAAATCATTATTTTCAAAATTTAATTTATCATAACCATTTTTTTCAATATAATCAACCAGTTCATAACCACCACTTTTTACAATTCTACCATCCTTCATAATATGTACAAATTCTGGTTTAATATAATCCAAAAGTCTTTCATAATGAGTTACTAATAAAATTCCAGGTTTATTGTCTACATAGTATTTATTTATAGCTTCACCAACTAATTTCAAACTATCAACATCTAATCCAGAGTCTATTTCATCAAGCATAATCATATTTGGATTTAACATATACATTTGAAGAATTTCATTTTTCTTTCTTTCTCCCCCAGAAAAACCAACATTTATTGCTCTGTGTGCCATATTTTTGTCCATTTTTAGGTATTCTATTGTAGAATCCATTTTTTTTATAAAATTCATTATTTTGAAATTTTCTTTTTCTTTATTGCTGATAGCTGTTCTTAAAAAGTCAGCATTTGTGACACCTTCAATTTCAATAGGCATTTGCATTCCTAAAAAAATACCAAGGCGTGCTCTTTCATCTGTTTCTAAATCGTTTAGTAATATATCATCAAAATAAATTTGTCCACTAACTATCTCATAGTTTTTATCTCCCATAACAACTCTTGATAAAGTTGATTTTCCTATTCCATTAGGTCCCATTATTGTGTGGATTTCTCCACTATTTATAGTTAAATTAAAATCTTTTAATATCTCTTTATTATCGATTTTAACACATAGATTCTTAATTTCTAATTTATGCATACTATCATCTCCACAATCATTATACAATAATTTTCATCTTTTTTGAATATTTTTAACATTTTAAAGTCATATTATAATAGAATATTCGCAGATATTCACAATATGGTATTAATATATAAAATAAAATTATATATTAATAC
>DUWA01000173.1 GCA_012840755.1 Mycoplasmatota bacterium
AATTAACATACATATCATATATTATGTTGTTTTAGTTGAAAGGTATGCTTATATATGTAATTATACAAATAAATTCATACTAATAAAAAAAATAGTAAATTATAAACTTACTATTTTAAAGGTGTATTTTTTACATACTTTTTCTTTTCCCTCATCATGTATTCAGTAACAGAGGTTTCTATTTCAGAAAGTGCTCTTTTATCTATATTAGATAGTTGTACTAATTCATTAATTGTATCTATATAAACTTTTCCCCATAAGACACCTGAATTTATAGTCAAATCATTGAACATATCTGGAGTAATTGCTGTATAAAAGTACCCAAATAACAATCTTTTTTGAGCTAATAAAATTCTTTTATTTGTTAAAATTACTACATAAGTTGTAATAATATCAAAAGAACTTTGTCCTTTTTGTGCACAAAATGCATACTGTATTATCTCACCCGGATTTAAATGCTTATTTATTATTTTACAGTGAGATTTTAATCTCCATGCAATAGTCATTGGGTATTTATTTTTAAATTCTTTTACTTTTTTATAAACTATATTTTTCATGTTTCACCACTATTCTACATCTGCTATAGATGATTTATTTTTGAATTATGTTACCTTTTTTTAGTGTAGCAACTAAACTATCTTTTTCTACATATCCAGTTATTTCATCCACTATTATACCATTTTCTGCAATAATAGTATATGGTGTCCCAAAGTTTGAAGTTGTTAAATTCATTGAATTTAATATTTTATTAAGCTCTTTATTTGTCACTTGATCAGTATTTATATATACATAATCTATACCATATTCATCCTTTACTTCATCTAAAATAGGCTTGAATTTTACGCATGCTGGGCAAGTAGGTCTACCTAAATATATAAGTGTTCTCTCCTGACTATTATATGCTTCAAAAAATTTATCAATCATTTTTCCGCCTTTATTATTTAATATTAACACTACAAAAGGTGTTACAATTAGCAATAAAAAACATATCAATAAAATTGTGATTTTTTTATTTTCTTTCATTAATGTCACCCACTTTCTAATACATAGTTTAACAATAATATATAACTATAAATATTATTGTCGGATTCGTAAAACATCTCATTAATTTTTCTTATCCTATTAATATTTATAGTTGTTTTAATGTAAGAATCATAGCTTTTTATTTTATATAATATCGAGATTGTTTAAATACTTTTTATCTCATTTCTAGTTTTTTTCGCATCCTGTTAATGCAAACGTGTTAATTATTGATAAAAGATGATTATTAGATTTTTTTCATACAAAACCCATACGATTTAATTATAATCTAAATAACCTATATTAAATCTCTTTATTTTCATGTTTGATGGTTTAAATATAAGAAGACAGCCTCTTACACGTTTCTATTATATCATAAAAATCAATTCTATAATAGAAGCAGTGATAAATTTCAAATTTTTATCCTTTAAAATTAAATGATATCATTGGCTAATCTATACTTTTAGCTTTCTACATAATATCATCTTCTATTCACTTGTTGATCTTTTCCAATATCACTATATTAATCATTCTTTTCACATATATTATATGTGAACCATAGAAAATAACAAAAGAAAGCTTTTGTTTTTACTTGCAACTCATTCCCATTCCATGTAGAAAATAAATATATAATTGCTGCTAATATAGGAAACAAAGATAATATACCATTATATGTTAAAATGGCGCTCACAAAATATATTAATATAAATATAAAAATAAAAATATTATTATTTAACTTTTCAT
>DUWA01000174.1 GCA_012840755.1 Mycoplasmatota bacterium
ATCCTGTGTTATTTGAGTAGTATAAAGCATTTTTAGATAAAATAATTATGCAATGTAAATTAAATTTTATTTTTTTATATGTGGTGAATCTGAATAAGTAATTTATTTAGATTTTTTTTACAAAAAGTTAATAAATATTAAATTGAAACATATTTTATATTAATCTAGTATAAATGGTGAAAATATGAAAATGTTCGAAAAATTAAAATATATATGTATTTTAGTAATTTTATTGTTATTATATACTATTTTAAATAGACCTGTTCAAAAAAACTATAAAATTAATATTGTTGATGAAGGTATTAGAAAAGTATTAATAGATGATTTCTCAAATGGTTTAAATGAGAAATATTGGAACATAGTTGAAAAAGGGAATAATTATAATAATGAGTTACAATATTATAGACAAAATAATATATTTGTAAATAATGGTATATTAGAAATTGAAGCTATACAAGAAGAATATATGGACCATAAATATACTTCTGCTATGATAAATACAAAAGGAAAATTTGAATTTTTATACGGTAAAGTGATTTTTAAAGCTAAAGCTGCCTCAGGAAGTGGTGTGGTTTCAGCTGTTTGGCTTTTACCATCAGATGATTCTAATTTACCTGAGATAGACATTATTGAAATATTAGGAAGTGATAATAAAAAAGCATGGACAGGAATTCATTATACGGATCATGAATCAAACAAATTAAAAAACTTTATTGATTACACTATAGATACTGATTTTGCTATTTATGAAATGGATTGGGATGAAAATCAAATTAAGATTTATGAAAATGGTGTTTTAAGATTTAAAACAGAAGTTGGAGTACCTAATAAAAAAATGTATATGATTATTAATCTGGCTGTTGGTGGAGATTGGGCAAAACAACCTGTTGATTGGGATTTACCGTCAAAGTTATTAGTTGACTATGTTATTGTTATTCCTAAAATGAGTGGTGTATAATGGGAGCATTTTTAGAATTTTTTCTATTTTTAGGTATTTTTTTCCCAATATATCACATTCTAAACTCTTTTTTTCCTTCAAGTAAAAATAATATTAGTGATAAAAATTATACAAAACCAATGACTATTTTAATACCTTGTTATAATGAAAAAAAAATAATTAAAAATACTATTCAGGGTTTATTAAAAATTGTTTATGAAAATTATGAATGTATTTTTATTAACGATGGATCTATAGATGATACTTTTAAAGAATTATGTAAATTGCTAAAATTAAAAAAATACAATAAAACTAAGAGTAATGATTTATTGGGAAGTAAAATTAAAAATATTTATAAATCAAAAAAATATAGTAACTTTTATGTAATAGATAAACCAAATGGTGGAAAAAGTGATGCGCTTAATATAGGAATTAATTATTCGGAAAATGATTATATTGTTACACTTGACGCAGATAGTATTTTAAAAGAAGACGCTTTGGCAATAGTTAGTAATGTGTTTGATGATTCTGATGTAGTTGCAGCAAGTGGAGTAATCCAAATTTTACAGTCGGTTAAATTATTAGATGGTAATTATATTCCAACTTTAAAAAATAAATTATTAATTAAACTGCAAACTATAGAGTATATTAAATCATGTTACTGTTATAAAGCATCTTTAGCAAAACTAAATTCGTTATTAGTAATATCTGGTGCATTTGGTGTTTTTAAAAAAAAATTATTAATTGATGTTGGAGGTTTTTCCCATGTTATCGGTGAAGATCTAAATTTAACTCTTAAAATCCAGTTTTATATAGAAAATACCAATAAAAAAATAATGTATGTCCCAAATGCAATATGTTATACAGAAGGTCCTGATACATTTAAAGATTTTATAAAACAAAGAAAAAGATGGCAACAATCATTTATTGAAAGTTTATTTACATTTAGAAAGAAAATATTTAAAAACTTTCTATCCAACTCATTATCTTTTTTTATAGTAATCGATGCATTATTAATAGGTGTTATCAGCTCATACATAATTACTTTTTTCTCATTTTTATTTATTAGGAACTTAGTTTTCAGTAATATAATAGATGCATTTTTATATATAAAAATATTTATATTAGTTCATCTTTCATATA
>DUWA01000175.1 GCA_012840755.1 Mycoplasmatota bacterium
AATATCAGTAAAGTTAATAGTAAAGAAGAAGTTGAACTATTATTTAGCCGTTTTGATAATCTTATGATTCAAGAATTCATGGATGGAACTGAATATGGAGCGGATGTTTATATTGATATGATTTCTAATGAACCGGTAGCAATATTTACAAAAGAGAAGATCAAGATGAGAGCTGGAGAGACTGATAAGTCTGTTTCTATAAAAGATGAAAAACTCTTTGAATTAATAAAAGAGTTTGTAAAGAAAGCTGGTTTTAAAGGTATTATTGATATCGATATTTTTAAAGTAAATGGGGAGTATTACATTTCTGAAGTTAATCCTCGCTTTGGTGGAGGATATCCACATGCGTATGAGTGTGATGTTAATGTACCTGAGATGATATTAAACAATATTGAAGGTAAAGAGAACCTTGATGTGATTGGTCGATTTAAAGAAGATATATATATGATGAAGTTTAACGAAGTCAAGATGATTTGGAAGTGATCAGGATGAAAGATTTGTTATTTATTACTCATTTTACACAAGTACCTGGAGAACAAGGCAATGGTAGATTTAATTATATTGCTGAAAAAATAAATAAAATTGATTATGATGTAGAGATTGTAACATCCAATTTTTCACATAAGAAAAAGAAGCAAAGAGTTGTAACCCAAGAGCAGTTAAATGAAAGTAGTTATAAGTTAACTATGCTATATGAACCTGGGTACAAAAATAATGTCTCCATTAGACGTTTTTATAGTCATTATGTAATGAGCAAAAGTCTAAAAAAGTATCTTCAAAATAGAAAAAAACCAGATATTATTTATTGTTCAGTACCTTCTTTAGATGTAGCCAAAGTTGCAGCAGAATATGCTAAAAAAAATAATATAAAGTTTATTATAGATATTCAAGATTTATGGCCTGAAGCTTTTAAAATGGTTTTTAATTTTCCATTAATTAGTGATATCTTATTTTACCCTATGAAAAAAAAGGCTGACTATATTTATTCAACTGCTGATGATATTGTAGCAGTTTCTCAAACATATGCAAATAGAGCATTACAGATTAATAATAAGTGTAAAAAGGCTCATGTTGTTTTCCTAGGTACAGATTTGGATTATTTTGATAGATTGTCTAAAAATAACAAACTGATGAATAAACCTGAAAACGAAATATGGCTTGTATATATTGGGACCTTGGGATATAGCTATGATTTAACATGTGTAATAAATGCCTTAAGGATTATAAAAGACAAAGGAATTAAAAATATTAAATTTGTCGTAATGGGAGATGGACCACTTGAAGAAAAATTTAAGAACTATGCTAAGAAACAAGAAATAAATATTGAGTTTACAGGGCGGCTAGAATATGGGAGTATGGTTGGTAAGTTAGTATCTTGTGATATTGCTGTAAACCCTATTAAAGCTGGTTCTGCTGGAAGTATAATAAATAAGGTTGGTGATTATGCAGCTGCAGGGCTACCAGTTTTAAATACACAAGAATCTTTTGAATATAGAAGTCTAATAGATAAATATCAAGTTGGATTCAATTGTAAAAATAATGATGAAGTAGATCTGGCTGATAAATTACTTAAATTATATAAAGACGAAAATTTAAGAAAAAAGATGTCTAATAATAGTCGGAGATTGGCAAGAGAAAAATTTGATAGAAGTGAGACATATCAGGAAATATTTAGAGTTTTTTGCAACAATGATGACTTGAATTTTAATGTATAAAGTTAGGAGATGAATTTTATGGTTATATTACATATAGCACCAATAAGCTTTAATAAATCATCAGGACTATCATATGCTATCCCACCTTTAGTTTCATATCAAAATAAAATTAATAATATAAAAGCGGCTCTATTGATTACATCTTCTAAAATAAATGAAATGCAAAATAATTATGATTTTCCAATATATGAATATGATAGAGAAAGTATAAAATATGATTTAACTGGATTACCTAGTCCATATAATAGTCCAGATTTAGTTGTGTTTCACAGTACGTATATACCAACTCATTTTAAAATAGCTAATCATCTGAAAAAAAGAAAGATACCGTATATAATAACACCACATGGTGGTATGACAAGCGGAGCACAAAGTTTAAAAAAAATAAAAAAGAAGATTGGGAATTTGTTATTTTATAATCAACTCGTTAAGGGTTCTTTGGCATTACATTGCCTGTCAGAAGGGGAATTTAATGAGACGAAGTTTTGGAATAAAAAAATGTTTGTAGTTAGTAATGGAATGTTTTTACCAAAGGAATTTAATAAGAAAGAAAAAGAGCAGAATGATCCTATAATATTTACCTTTATAGGAAGATTAGCTATAAAGGTAAAAGGTTTAGACCTATTATTGGGAGGAATATCTAAGGCATCAGAAAATATTAGAAAAAGTAATTGTAAGTTTAATATTTATGGACCTGATTGTTCTGGTAGTAAGAAT
>DUWA01000176.1 GCA_012840755.1 Mycoplasmatota bacterium
AATACAGAAATATTCCAATAATTCCATTTATAGTTAGCAATAATTATGTTGGATTACATTGCTTTTATCAAGATGATATAGGAACAAAAACACATACATTTAATATGGGAGATAAAATTTATATAATGATTAATTCATTTGAATGCTTTAATTCGATAAACAATGCTAAAACATCTTGTTATCCAAATAAAAGTTCAATAAAAAAAGAAGTTAATGATATTAACTACTCCTTAATAATTAGAAAAGTTAATAAAGCTCAAACAATAATATATGATGGTGATTTTACTAATAATATAACTGATTATTTTTCTGAAAAAGGATTATATGATGTAAACATTATTGCTAAATATGGTAATGTAAAAAGTGTTATATTTTTTAGTATTAGAATAGTGGATTAATAGATATAATAAAAAACCAGATATTTTATATTTAGTTATATTAAATGCATGAATTAGTTTTTCATGATGTTAAATTATACATTATTTTGATAAAGTTAGATTACGAAGTTTTAATATGTAAAAGTATATTTTGCAGGTTAAATAAGAGAAAGAAGAGATTTATTAACATGTATTTTGCAATAATTGAGTATCTTGAAACAATTTTCAGAAAAATATATGTTTCTATCTTCAATATTTAAAATATTTCTAGCATAATCAGTATGAGCCATAAAACTATTCCTTTCAATATTTTCTAGATAATTACATTGAATCAAAATTTTTTGGTTTGTGTTTCTTTTATATTAAGCATAAAATAGTGTTTATTTTTCCTGCTATGAACCCAAATAACTGTCTTGTGCTTTTTTTCATTTATATGTTCCGAAAATGTGTGAAAATCATATAATAATATGATTGATAAAGGAGAAGATAAAATGCAAAAATATATAGTCCAGTCTATTGAATTACATTTATTTTTTGCAAGAATAATGAAAGAGCATGCTATTTTTTTGGAGGCAGGATTTCCAACTAAAAACAAAAAATATATAGATGAAGCTGATTGGTACAAAAAGGAATTTGAACAAATTTTATATGAAGTAGTAAAATTAAGTGAAGGATTTATTCGTCCTCACGTATTAAATTCTGGTGAAATAGTTACAGACTATACATTAAGTACTGAAATAAAAACTGAGGAGCTTACAGGAATTAAAATAAATAAGGAAATTACTTTGATGGAAAATAATCTTTTAAAGATGGATAAATCTAGTATTAATCCGTTGGCCAATATATACATTAAGAGTTTAAATAGTAGAGCAATAAATTTACTTAATGGTCTAATCTCTTTTAAAGAAAGAATAATTAACGAAATGATTAATTGTAAAATATTTACTGTAAATTATCCACTTTTGATCGAACATATATTAAGAGAGGCAAAATTGTATCGTTCTTATTTAATGTTATTAGAAAAAGGTGAAGATATTGATACTGTAGATGAGAAACAAACAGAATTATTTTGGAATCAAATTATGATGGAACATGCATTATTTATACGTGGTTTACTCGACCCAACTGAAAATGATTTGATAAATACATCTAATGATTTTGCTAAAGAGTATGGACAATTATTAGTAGAAGCAAATAATATGTCTGATGCAACGATTGAATCTATTAAAAATAAAACATTAGAAGAAACTTTAAGATATCGAGATTTTAAGAAGGCTGGAACAAAAGGGTTAGATGCATGTCAAATTAAATCTATTATTTTACCTCTGTTAGCAGATCATGTATTGAGAGAAGCGAATCATTATCTTAGAATATTAAAAAATTAAATTAACAAAAGAACTTAGGATTGTCTAAGTTCTTTTATGTTGTGAAAAACTATAAATGTATAGTATAATAATATAAATGATGGCGAGGGGATATTATGACTCAAGCATTGGATAAATTAATGACAGATATTAAAGAGAAATATAATTATGATGACAACTTTGTATCTCTCCTTCGAAAAATTATTGTAGGAATGATTTTACATTACGGAGAAGATAAAAAAGATATAATTTTTGATGCTTTACTAAATACGCCAATTATAAAGTGTAAAAGCGGGGAAACTATATATGATGTGTTAGTAAAATATGGACATTACAGTGATACTGAGGAAGGATTAGTAAAAGCAGAAGATTTAAAAAGAGCATCAGGGGTATGTAGCCTGGATTATGCAATTTCTTATAATGAGGAAACGCAAGAGTATAATATTGATAATGTAGATAAAATGGTTGTATTATCTAATTATATTGACACTGAAAAAAGACCGTCTATAATTATCCATGAACTCGGGCATTTAGTTAAACAGTATATTAATAACTCTTTTATCAAAAGTAACAAACTATACATCAGATCAGGGTTAGCTGAAAGTGAAATTGAACTGTCGTTTGATAATGGAAAAGTCAAAAAGAAACTAATAAGTGAAAAAGGTGTTGGAGCTGAAGAGGGAACAAACACTTATGATGAGATTAAAATAATGAGAAGCATATTTGATAAGGAGTATAAGAGTGGTACATATGCAGGGGTATTATGTTGTGCCAATATGTTGTACGATAACTTATTATTAGAAAAAGATATACGTGATACACAATTTTATGGAAACAAAATTGAATTTATTTCAGCTTATGATGAAATATGCGAATCACAAAGCTATGAAAAAGTGGAAAAAAAGATAGATGAAATATATGAGTTAGATTTGCTAGCTTTTTCACAAATATTTGATAAAGAAAAACTAAAAGAAACACATACTTTAATAAACATGAAGTTAGATGAATTGATTCCTGAATTGAAAAAGTATTATGATAAAATACAGATAACTAAGTAAAGTTTTATAAAATATTAGCAGTACCTATTCTTTATATAAGGTATTGTTTTTTTAAAAAAATATTAATTAAGGAGAAACTAATTATGAAAAGAAATATAAAAAATGATTTTTTAGGAGTGTTTGAGTCTAAGTACGAAGATGATTATTGGAGGAGTATAAAAGATGAACAATTAATTATAAATCACATTAATTATGTTAAACAGAAATTGGATAAATATAACAAAGAAACAAGTTCTATAGAAAATATTCCGACAATAGAATATATACACCACTTTAAAAAGCAACTTAGAATATGTGTTTTATGTATACTGAAAATCGAACAATTTAAAAAAGATTATTCGGATAAAATATTAGATTATCTTTATGAAGAATACTCAAAAATGTATGAAGGTTATGATCTTATATGTATGAAACGCTCTTGTAGTGATGTTTGATTTAATTAATAAAAGGAATCATTTATATTAAGTTATCAAATACACAAAAAATAGTAATGTTTTTGTGTATTTATATTTATATATAAAACATAATATAAATGGTGAGTAATATGAAAAAAATAAGCATATGGATGGATAATAAATTTAAAAGTAAGATTAGTAGATTAAAAAAAGATACTGAGGTTGATGTTTTAATTATAGGTGGTGGAATTACTGGATTGAGTATTGCTTACAATTTAATCAATAAAAATATGAAAGTAGCACTTGTTGAAAAAAATAAAATAGGTGGTGGAATTACATCAAGAACAACAGGAAAAATAACATTTTTACAACAAAATATTTATTCTAAGATAGAAGAAAAATATTCTTTTGAAAAAGCAGAGTTATATTATCAATCTCAAAAAGACGCAATAAAAAAAATAGTTAACATTATAGATAAAGAAAAAATAGATTGTAATTTAATTAAAAACAAATCCTATCTTTTTTCTAATAATGAAGATAATTTAGAAATGATCCAAAAAGAGAAAAATATTTTAGAAAAATTTAATGAAAAAGTGACATATACTAATGAAAATTTTGTCATTGGAGAGATGAAATATCAAATATCTGTTGATAATACATATGTATTTCATCCGTTGAAATATTTATATAATTTAAAAGATATATGTTTGAAAAATAATATAGATATATATGAAAATACTACAGTTTATAATATAGAAAGGAAAAACGAACTATATTATTGTAATACAGGTAAATATAAAGTAATAGCTAAAAAAGTTGTTCTAGCAATTCATTATCCATATTTTTTAAAACCTTATTTTTTCCCCTTCAAGAGTACTTTGGAAAAATCATATGTTGTTGCTTGTAAGGTAGATAAAATTGAGAAAACAAATGGTATTACACCAAACAATCCGTCTATCTCGTTTAGATATCACGAAAATGAATATCCGTATTTGATATATTTATCCTTATCACATGTAATGCAAGATGAGATTAATGCAAAAGAGATGTTTTATAAATTAAAAAATGAAGTTAAGCTATTAGGATTAGATCCATCATATGTCTGGTCTAATCACGATATTATGACAAAAGATAGTTTACCTATCATAGGGGAGATGCAAGATAATTTATATATTGCAACAGGTTATAATACTTGGGGGATGACAAATGGAACATTAGCAGGAATGATTATATCAGATCTTATCATGAATAAAACTAATAAATATACAAAGATATTTGATCCAAAAAGACAAGAAATATTGCAAATAGGATATTCATTTGTTTGTAATGTAAAAGGATTTGTAAAAGGAAAAATAAATAGAAATAAAAAATTTTATAATGACAAAGTTGTTTATTTAAGAGAAAACAATAAAAATATAGCCATATATAAAGAAGGGAGTAAAGAATACAAAGTACATAGTAACTGTCCACATTTAGGTTGTGGTTTAATTTTTAATATGGAGGAAAAAACGTGGGATTGTCCATGTCATGGTTCTAGATTTAATTTAAAAGGTGATGTAATATTAGGTCCAAGCAATTACTCAATTAAATACGATGAATAATTAATTGTTATAAAAAATAGATAATAAAAAAAGATAATTATAATTATCTTTTTTTTGTTTTATTGAGTTGAATAACTTTTGATTTTTCTTTTAAAATATTGATAAAATGGTTCTTTCTAGTTATAAGAAACTTCTTTGTTTTAGCTAATAAAAGCATTTTCGTATTAATCTTATTTATATATATACGATTTTCAAAAAAATCAAAATGTATTTTTTTGAAAGGTCTTAAAAAGTTCACAAGATCATCGCCATACCTAAAACCTAAATATTTTTTATATAAGTCATTATTTCTTAAATCAAACTCATCAATTGTATCTTCATATCTGTTTGGGTATATTACATATTTATTTCCCTCTTCTTTTATTGAAAATATATTATCAGTTAGTATAGTTTGAATTTTTGGTAATTGGATTATTTTATTTTTTTTATTTATTAAGTTTATATTAATATATGTTTTAGTGCTATATTCTCGCTTTATGGGAAAATCTTTAACAATATACCTGTTTTC
>DUWA01000177.1 GCA_012840755.1 Mycoplasmatota bacterium
ATTATTTATTTTAATATAATTTTCTCTAAATATCTGATAATCACTAATATTTTCGTTTATCTCATTTAAAAACGTATAATATTCTTCATCTTTAAAATACATTTTTTCTGTAGCATAACCATCTTGACCATATTTTCTAATAATATGTGTCCAAGAATCTAATATAATATCTTCTAAAGAAGAATTTGGATTGTTTTTCTTTCGATATTCATATGTTCTTTTCATAATTGTTTTAATATCAATATTTCTATCTGCAGATGATACAATTTTTCCATATATATTTCGTGGTTCATATTCTAATGATGCTCGATGATCTTCAATTGCCTCTTTCATAGTTTTTATCTGTTCAATCGTAAAAAACTTTTTTAATTCTTTGTCATTATTTAATATATTAGCAGATATTTCTTCATGTTTTTTAGGATCAATATTATGTCCGCAATCATGATAACTTGCCACTGTATATACCATATCATAATTGATATCTTCTATCGCATCAGCAAATTTTAAACTTCTTTTTATAACATATTTTATATGTTCAATATTGTGGCCTTTATCATTTTTATCGTATAAAGGAAAAATATGTTCATTAATATATTTAATTAGATCTTCATTCATCATTATATCACGATATATATTATAACATTTTTTTGCTAAAAGTAAAGATGATAACAAATCTTGTTTTGTTTTATATTTTATAAAAAAAAAATTATACTTTAAAACAAAATAAATTTAATGTATGAGTCATTTGATAACAACAAAATGACTCATAAAATGACATTTTTTGTATTTTAATGTTGATTTTTAAAAATTGATTTTGTATAATATGGAAAAGAGGTGTGGCAGTGAGATTGGAAGAATTAATTGAAATAATTGAAACAAATGAGTTATTTTCTGCTTATGAAAATATAACTAAAAAAAATGATTATTACAAACTACTTGCTGAATACAAGGTTTTAAGTGAATTACTAACGATAGCAAATAAAGAACTAATATTAATTGAAGATAAATATAATAACAATCTAGAATTTTTAAAATTTAAAGGATTAGCTAGAAAAATGTATGATTTTTATCACTATGGTGATATAACTATGAATAGTAGCTTAAGACACGAAATTTATCAATATTTAGATAATAATGATGAATTTAAGTATTATTCAAATGTATTAAACTTAAATTTAGCAGGATTTGAATATAGAGCAATCTTACAAATGTATTTAAATGTAGATGCAAAGATATATAAGAATAATAATTTTGAAAATATAAGTGATTATTATTTTCAACAAAGAAGAGATATGTTCTCCACAAAATACAATAGTTTTTCAAAATATATTACAAACGATGAAAAATTATTAAAAAATAACCAAAAAATTATTAAAAAAGTAGAAAAAACAAATTTTTTGTAAAAAATAGTCGACTTTATAGAAATTTGTGGTATAATCAAACTAGATGTAAGGAGTGATTAGAATGAATCATGAAAGTATAAACAATTTTGCACTTTATGTTATTGATAAAGAGTATGGAGTTGAAAAATTAAAAAATGATTACTTTACAATAGATAATATAATTGAAAATGCGAATAGCGAAATGATTTCTTTAGAAGAAATGAATAATAATGTACTAAAATATCGAAGATTATCAAATATGTATACAAAATATGAATCAAGCTATTCACTTAATGATCGTGTAGAACAAATTGAAGAAACAATGGTTGAATTGAGAAAAACAGATAAAGATGTTTTAAAGTATAGCAATATTGAAAAATTATATAATGCTGCTTTAGAATATAGATCACAATTATTATGTTATTTTAACGCAAAACATAAATGTGATAAAAACTTTAATATTGGTGATAGTACACCACTATTACATAATGAAGGCGAATTGAATCATGCATTATTCATGACTGCAAAAATTGATTTTGTGGAAAAATATAACGATTACATAAATTTTGTACACTTAATTAATGAAAACCAAAATTACTTGGTTGCTTCAAGAACAATATAATATTTGTTCTTTTTTATTAAATTAACTATTATTAACAACAAGAGGTGTTATTATGAAAATTTATAAAAATAATAATTATAAATATATTAATGAGAAAAATTTTTTAAAACGAAAACTTGTACAGTTTATAATATTAAACGGTGTACTATTTTTAAATTTTTCTCTTTTTAATGAATTAACTTTACCAAATAAAAATAATAAACAA
>DUWA01000178.1 GCA_012840755.1 Mycoplasmatota bacterium
TATAGATATTAATTTTAAAAAACAACTATTGAATTTTAATAGTTGTTTTGTTTATTTTAATATCTTTTGTTTTTTAGTGTTGAAAAATCTGATTCTATTAGTTTTTTAATTTTAATATCATGTGATTTTTTTTGAATAATACAATATTCTTCCCATAGTGGATCGTTATATTTAAAAATTTCATCATATTTAGGTGTTCCTTCCGGATCATATTTTGAATCTATAAACGGGACTTTACACCCTAATGAAAAATTTCTTTCAATTTCGTCAGAACTATATATACCATACCTTAATACTCTTATTGTCCTAAAAAATATATTTATATTTTCATCACAAGAATTCCATAAATCTAATAATCTTTCCCCTTTTATATTATTAATATATAAAAACATTAGCTCATATATTGCTGTTTTACTACGAATTGATAAAATTGTATCTATTATATTTTTAAGGTCATCATTTCCCTCTGATAAATAACAACTTATTTTATTAAGACATATTTCTTCGTTATAAATGTTATTCATATAATCACCCTTTAGAACATATATCTTATTATTTTTTATTATATTTGTCAATGCTTACTTAAACATAAACATTTAAATTTTATTTATCAAAATTTTTTTGTATATATAGTTAATTTTGAAATAATTGTTCAAAATAATATTATTAGGTGATAATTTAAATGAAAAAAATCGTAAAACATCCATTCAAACCAGTATATGACAGAAATTCAAAAATATTATTCTTAGGTTCAATAGCTAGTATTAAGTCTAGGGAAATTGGGTTTCCTTATTCCAGTCCCCAAAATAGATTTTGGAAAATCCTAGAGATATTATTTGAGGAAAAAATTACTGATTATAAACAGTTTTTATTAAGTAAAAATATAGCGCTTTGGGATGTAATAAAACAATGTGAGATTAAAGGTTCTAGTGATGCAAGTATTAAAAATGTTGTTGTTAATGAAATTTGGGAATTAATAGATAGTAGCAACATAAAAATTGTTTTTACAAACGGAAAAAAAGCTTATGAGTTATACAATAAATATATATATCATAAAACAAAAATTAAAGCTATTTGTTTACCATCAACAAGCCCTGCTAATGCAAAAAAAGACCTAAAATCTTTAGTTGAAGAATATAAAATAATACTTAAATATTTGTAATTACATATATTTATTAGTTTAAACTAATTGTTCCTTCTTTTATAATATCATATAATGTTGTAAAAAGGGGGGATTTATTTGGATCAAATAGAAAATATATCATCAATAGATTATTCTTATAAAATTGACCCAAATGGTAGTGCTTATTCAGACACAATAGAAAGTAACCAAACAATAACACCGCTTGCTATAGGAGAGCTAGAACTTGTAAAGTCTGTTGATAAAGCATACGCTACAATCGGGGATGAACTAACATATACCATTGAAATTAATAATATAGGAAATATCTTATTAAGCGATGTAGAATTAACAGACTCGATACCTAATGGAGCATCATTTGTCACTGGATCAGTTACTATTGATGGTGTTCCTGATGCTAATGCTAATCCAGCAAATGGCATAAACCTAGGTTCATTAATTATACTACAATCTAAAGTTATTACATTTAAAGTAGAAGTTATATCTTTACCTTCTACAAACACCATATCAAATAGTGCAACAGCTACATTTAACTATTTAGTTATACTTCCTGTTGGTGGTTCTTCTACTAGTAACACAGTTACAACTACTATCAACGTAAATAATCTATCTGTAGTTAAATCAGCTTCTCCGGCTACTGTAACTATAGGTGATACTATAACTTATACAACTGTAATTACCAATAATGGTAATATAAATGCAGAACAAATAGAGTTTATAGATGAATTAGATTCAAAAATAACATTTCTTCCGGGTAGTGTTACAGTAGATGGAACACCACAACCAACATACAATCCGAATGATGGATTTAGTTTAGGAACATTAGCACCAGAAAATAATATAACAGTAGTATTTGAGGCAAAAGTTAATTAATGATAATTGAAAGTTATGCTGTTGTTAGATATATTCTAGAGGGAAAATATATAATTATACAAAACAGCAATGTTGCTTTCACAAAAATAATCAACCCAATTATTACTTTTAAAAAAGTAAATTGTAATAACAAAATATGTGTATATATTAAGAATAATAGTGGTGTAACCATAAAAGATGTTATATATAAAGAATGCATAAAAGAAGATTTTATTACAGATGTATTTATTAATGGGATAAAAAAAATATATATGAATATAAATAGAGGAATTAGAATAGGAACAATGAAAAGCAATCAAATTGTTATAATCGAATATAAAAATAATACAGATTTCAATTGTAAATCTATAATTTCATATAATTTTGTTATAAACAATCAAATTAATAATATGTATGTCTTAAACA
>DUWA01000179.1 GCA_012840755.1 Mycoplasmatota bacterium
AAATAAATTAGATGAAAAATAATAAAATATTATTATAAATCCAAAAACAAAAAGTATCTTTTTCATTTGTTCCTCCTATTTAATATTGAACATAAGATACCTTTTTTATTCATTATTTATGATAACTTTCATTTTTTAAAATTTTAAAGCTTCTATATATTTGCTCTAGTAATAATATTCTAAATAATTTATGTGGAAATGTCATTTTTGAAAATGATAATAAATAGTTGCTGTTCTTTTTAATTGACTCATGTATTCCATATGATCCTCCAATTATAAATGTTATGTTTGGGTATTCGATTAACGATATATCAATCTTTTTTGCTAATTCTATTGAAGTAATATTATTTCCCTCTATAGCAAGTGATATTACATAATCCTTTTTATCAATATATTTTTCTATTAATTTTTTTTCTTTTTCTAAAGCAATTTGTTTATCATCAATGGAAATATCATTTACTTCAAATATTTCAACCTTAGTATATTTTTTTAATCTTTTTAAATATTCATTTATTGCCTCTATTATGTACTTTTCTTTAATCTTTCCAACACATATTATTTTTATCATACTTCAACTACCTCAGTTTTATCATTTTGCTCAGCAATTATTATATCTTCTGTTTTTATTTGCTTTAAATATTGTTTGAAAGTTGTTAAAACTATTTCTTTATTATTGTTTTCCTCACTTAGATGTGCTAATATGATTTTTTTTGTATAACTACCAATAAATTTTGAAAGATATGTTGCTGAATCTTTATTAGATAAGTGCCCTTTATCACCTAATATTCTTTGTTTTAAATAATAAGGGTATTTTCCATTCATTAATAAATTTATATCATGATTGCTCTCAATAATATAAAGATTTTTATTTAGTAATTTATTATGATTTCGTACATTTATATATCCTGTATCTGTTATATATACAAACGAACTATCATTGTTTGTAAAAATATATCCTACAGAATCTGGAGCATCATGTGATGTTTTAATGATTTGAACATATAAGTTATTGATATAAAAATCATCATTTATTATTTCATAATCGTATAACTTTGTTTCTTTATAAATTTCATTATACATTCCTTTTGTAAGATATACTTTTGGCCTATATTTTTTTAAGAAAACCTTTAAACCAGATATATGGTCAGCATGAGTGTGAGTTAAAAATATATTATCAATATTTTTAGCATTAATCCCTATTTCAGATAATTTTTTTTCTATATAAGTTGTATTAATACCAATATCTATTAAATTAATACTTTCATCAGTTATAAAACAAGTGGAATTACCTTTGCTTCCACTTGCTAATACACAAACCTTCATTAATAAACACTCCATGGATTAATGCGACAATAATGACAATTTTTCCAAATTTCATAATGTAAATGGGGTCCTGTTGCATAACCTGTACTTCCTATATATCCAAGAACATTCCCTCTAGATACTGTCGATCCTACACTTAATTCATTATTAAATTTTGATAAATGGGCATACACGGTATAATATCCGTTATTATGATCAATAACTACATAATTTCCATAATCATAAGCATATTGCTTTTTAATAATTGTACCGTTGTTTGCTGCAAATACAGGAGAACCATATCCTAATCCTGATATGTCAATTCCACTATGTAATTCACGTTTAAATGTCACTGGGTTTATTCTCCATTCATAGTCTGATGTTATTACCCAACCTGATAATGTAGGCCACCCCCAGCTAGTTAAGCTACCAATGTTTGAAACAACTTTTCCTCCTATAACAATTATTTGATTTATCATAGGTTTTAATTCTGTGTTTGAATAACCTTCAACATATACTGTTGTTCCATTAATTTTTTTTACATTTTCAGCAACTCTTTCTATACCATTTTCTCCTTTTTGAATAACCTCTTTATAACCTTTTAATTTGTTTTCATCAATTCTTTCAAGTGTAGTATAGTTATATGTTCGATCCTCTACAACGAATTCCTCTGTAACAACACTTATCTGAGGATCAGTTTGAGCTATTGTTACAATTTGACCTGGATATAATAAATTATTTTCACTTTTTATAGTTTCATTACTTAGTAAAAACTCTTCTGTTGAGATTTGATTATCAAATGATATTGATTTAATTGTATCACCTATTTTTACTTCATATGTACTTTCCTTTTTTTCATTACCAAATATCAAAAACCTTACTATATCTTCTGGATTCATATAAATTTTATCATTAGTAGGAATATATTTTTCTTTTATAGTGATATTTTCATCAATATATATATTTTCTATTATCTTACCTGTTGTCTCTATTTTATCTTGTGTCTCTTTTAAATATTTATTGTATTCATTTTTACCTACAAATGTTTCTATTACCTTGTTTATAGCTTCTTCAAATACTTGTTTATCTAAAACATTTATAACAATATTTCTATTTTCATTTTTTATTGTAAATTGATATCCTTTCACTGTAAATGAACTATTATCTGTTATCTTATTATATATAGTTTTTTCGCTACTTAACTTATTCTTATATGTAAATATCTTTGTAATTTTTAAACCTTGAGGTGAATATATATGATCTGTTCTGTATTTGTTTTTTATATATTCTCCCTTTTTATCAATATATTTCATGAGCTTATTTACTGATTTTATCGTACCTAATAGTTCTCCGTCTAAATATACTTGATAAAAAATATTTGGTTCTTTTTTTATTTTATTTGTGAAAACAAAAAGACTAATAACAATGAAAATTATTATTATTGAAATCTTTGTTAAGTTTTGTTTCATTAAATCACCTGTCTTCTTGTATTTTATCCACATTTACAAATGTACTTGTATTTCTTTTAAATATTAAATCTATTGTTCCTGTTGGTCCATTACGATGTTTTGCTAAAATAAACTCACTTCGGCTCGTATTTTCATCTATCGCTGCCTCTTTATTGTAATAATCATCTCTATATAGAAATGCAACAATGTCTGCATCCTGTTCTATAGATCCAGATTCTCTTAAGTCACTTAGTAATGGTCTTTTATCTTCTCTTCCCTCTACACTACGAGAAAGCTGAGCAAGAGCAATTACTGGTATATTTAATTCCATAGCCATAGTTTTTAATGATCTTGATATTTCTGATACTTCTTGTTGTCTTTGACCAGCATATTTGCTTGAACCGCTAATTAATTGTAGGTAGTCAATAATTACTGCAGATAGCCCTTCTGTTGAACTCGCAAGTCTACGACACTTAGCTCTTATTTCGCTAATTGTCATTCCTGCAGTATCATCAATGTATATTTTCGTATCTGCAAGTCTACTTATAGCTTCATTAATTCTTTTCCAATCGTTATTATCAAACCTCGCATTTTTAAGTTTACCTAAATCTATTTGACCTGCTGAGGATAACATACGAACGGCTAACTGTTCCGCACCCATTTCCATATTAAAAAGGGCAACTGGTTTGTTAGTGTTAATAGCCATATTGACTAGTAGGTTAAGAGCAAAAGCAGTTTTACCCATTGCAGGTCTAGCTGCTATTATTATTAATTCGTTTTCATGTAACCCAGATGTTATTCTATCTAAATCATAAAATCCTGTAGCAATACCTGTAATCTCATTTTTAGTTTGAGATAATTTTTCTAAATCAGATTGAGTTTTAAATAATACTTCTTGGATAGATTTAAACTGCGATGCCTTTCGTGTCTTAACTACATTAAGTATTTTTTTCTCAGCATTATCAAGTGTTTCTTCAATAGTATTAGTACTGTCATAGCCTGATGTTACAATTTCTGTTGCTTCCTCTATAAGACGTCTTAATATTGCTTTTTCTTCCACTATTTTTATATAGTCATCAACATTTGATGCTGTAGGAACTGCATTTATTATTTGTGCTAAATAATCCACATCTCCTATCTGCTTAATCCATTTTCTATCACTTAATTCGGATGTTACAGTTGTTAAATCAATCGGCCTATCTTTTTCTGCTAAACTAGATATAGCCTCATATATTTTTTGATGTATATCTAAATAAAACAAATCCTTTGTTAAATTTTCCAAACATTTTTGTAATGCATATTTTGATAAAAACATTGAACCTAATACTGACTGTTCTGCATCAATATTGTGCGGCATAACTCTATCCATAAAACACCTATCCTTCTTTTACTAAATTAACTTTTAATGTTGCAATCACATTTTTATGTAGTTCTATTTTTATATTATGAGTACCTAGAGATGTTAAACTTTCATCTATAAATATTTTCTTTTTATCAATATCATAACCTAGTTTTTTCAATTCGTTATGTATTTGTTTTGAACTTACACTACCAAAAACTTTGTCATTTTCTCCAGTTTTTACTTTAATTTTTATGGTTTCTTTATTTAATTTTTCCATAACCTTTTGATATTCTAAAATTGCTAGTTTCTCATTTAATTCGTTTCTTTGGTTTTCTTCTTCTATCTTTTTTAAACTAGCAGCTGTTGCTTGTAGAGCATATCCATTTTTTATTAAAAAGTTCATGCCATATCCATCTTTTACTTCTTTTATTTCTCCCTTTTTACCTTGTCCTTTTAAATCTTTTATAAATATAACTTTCACTTTATCTCTCCTTTATATTTTTTAATAGCATTCTTTTCACTTTTTCAATAGAACTATTTTCTATTTGACATGCTGCGTTTGTAGCATGTCCACCACCATTAAATTGATTCATTATTTTTTCGACATCAAACTTTCCTATTGATCTAGCACTAATTCCAACTTTTTTTCGCCCTATATAACCTATTGTAAACGAAACTTCAACATTTTCAAATTGTAATAATTCATCTGAAAGAATCGCTAGAAATTTAGAATCATATATATGATGGTCTAGTACACATAGAGCCATTTCATTATTAATCATATAACTTCTTTTTATAAAATATTGTTTTTTTATATATAAGTCTTTATTTTCTTTTAAGATTTCTTGTTTCAAAATTATATCTGCACCACTTTTTAGTAAATGTGCACATGCTATAAAAGTTCCTTCTTTTGTATTTAGATTATAATTATTTGTATCAATTTCAATACCTGCTAATAAAGTTGTTGCAATAATTGAATTTATTTTATAATTATTACATATTGCATAATCAACTATTATTTCACTAACACTTGAGTAATTAGTATTTATAAAGTTAAATATTGTTTCATTTATAATGTCCTTTGAAATTATATGATGATCAATTATTATAATTTTTTTTGTTTTATTAATAATGTTAGGAAAATCTAATAAGTTTTTTTTATGAACATCAAAGATG
>DUWA01000180.1 GCA_012840755.1 Mycoplasmatota bacterium
AATATTAATAATAATTTTGAAGATATAGTAGCAGATATAGTCGGAAGAGAAGCAAATAAAGAAAAATTAACTATATATTTATTTTATGGTGATGGATGTCCACATTGCGCTGAAGAAGAAACTTTTCTAAAAAAACTAGAAAAAAAATATAAAGAAAATATAGAAATTGTGAAATATGAGGTTTGGAAAAACGAAGCTAATTCCTCGTTTTTAAAACAAGTTAAAAATAAATTTATGTCAACAAGTACTGGGGTTCCATTTACTGTAATTGGTAAAAATTATTATGTTGGATATAGTGATACTGTTGGAAGCCAAATTGAAAATAACATTAAAGAATATTTAAGTAGTATTGGTGAAGATATTGATTTATCGAACAAAATCAAATTGCCATTTTTAGGCTATGTTGACGGAAAAAAAGTATCATTACCACTAGTTGGTGTAGTACTGGGAGTTATTGATGGATTTAATCCATGTGCAATGCGGGTTTTACTATTTATAATAAATATGTTATTCGGAATGGAAAATAGAAAAAGAATGTGGATTTTAGGCGTCTCATTTCTATTAACATCTGGATTTATATATTTTCTAGCTATGTTAGGAATAAGTTCGGCTCTGTCAGTTGCATCTATAATTTGGATTAGAAAGTTAATTGGGGTAGTTGCATTAATTGGTGGACTATTAAATTTAAAAAATTATTTAAAAACTAAAAATGATGGATGTCATGTTGTTGATGAAAAGAAAAGAAAAAGCATGTTTAAGAAAATTCGTAAATTTACAACAGAAAAAAGTTTTATTTTAGCACTTATAGGTGTTATTACACTAGCTGTTTCAGTTAATTTAGTAGAACTAGCATGTTCGCTAGGATTTCCTGCAATATATTCATCACTACTTGGAATTAATAATATTGTTGGTTTGGAAAAAATAATTTATTTATTAATTTATACATTATTTTATTTGATTGATGACCTTGTGATATTTGTTATTGCAATGTCTACACTTAGGTTAACAGGTATATCAACAAAGTACAACAAATATTCTCATTTAATAGGCGGGACAATTATGTTTATAATTGGCTTATTATTAATATTCAAACCAGAATGGTTAATGTTTAATTTTAATTAAAAGCAGAATAAATCTGCTTTTTTTGTCATTTTATAGTGTATTTGAATATATTTTAATAGGAGGTTTAAAATGAGTTTTTTTAAAAGTAAATTTTACAAGGCATATCGATTTCCACTAATATTATTATTATCAATAATATTAGGAAGCATAATAGGTGTAATTTATGGGGAAGATGCGACAATATTAAAACCATTTGGCGATATATTTTTAAATTTAATGTACACTGTAGTTGTACCATTAGTATTTTTTTCAATTAGTAGTTCTATTGCAAATATGGTTAATATGAAGCGACTTGGTAAAATATTAAAATATATGTTTATAGTATTTTTTATTACAAGTGCAATAGCAGCTGTAGTAATGCTTGTTGTACTCAAATTGATTGATCCTGTAGCAGGTACAAAAATTGTTTTAGAAAATACCGATGTTGAAAAATTGAGTTTGTTAGATCAAATTGTAAAAGCTATAACTGTAAATGATTTTAGTGATTTATTATCTAGAAATCATATGTTACCATTGATTGTATTTTCAATATTATTTGGAGCTAGTGTATCATTAATAGGAAAAGAGGGAAAGTTTTTAGGTAATATTCTAGATAGTTGTTCAAAAGTTATGATGATATTAATTAACATGATAATGTATTATGCACCAATTGGTTTATTTGCGTATTTTGCAAATCTAATAGGAGAATTTGGACCTGAACTTTTAGGTAGTTATGCAAGAAGTATGATTATATATTACGTGGTTGCAATTGTATATTTCTTTGTTTTAAATTATTTATATACATATTTTGCAGCAAAAAAAGAAGGAGTAAAATTATTTTTCAAAAATATATTTGCCCCTTTTATAACAGCAGTTTCAACACAATCTTCACTTGCAACGCTGCCAACCAATTTAGATGCTGCTGAGAAGATGAATATACCAAAAGATATAAAAGATGTTGTTCTTCCAATAGGTACAACAATGCATATGGAAGGTAGTAGTTTAGGAGCGATTCTTAAAATTGTATTTTTATTTGGTATATTCAACAAACCATTCACAGGATTTGATACATATCTATCGGCAATTTTAATAGCTGTTGGTAGTGCAGTTGTTATGTCAGGTATTCCGGGAGGAGGACTAATTGGAGAAATATTCATTGTTAGTTTATATGATTTTCCACTAAGTGCTTTTCCAATAATAGCTACAATAGGTTGGTTAATCGATCCACCTGCAACTGCTTTAAATGCTACTGGGGATTCTAGTTCTGCTATGATTGTTGCTAGATTTGTAGAGGGAAAAAACTGGTTAAAAAGAAAATCTAAATCATAAAAATTAAAGATATAATTA
>DUWA01000181.1 GCA_012840755.1 Mycoplasmatota bacterium
AAAATATAAATTAAATAATTTTATGAAAGTAATAACCTTATTTTTAATAGGTTCATGTATTTTATCACTACTTGAATTAATAAGTGGAGTTTTAATTGAAAAAGTATTTAATTTAGTATTTTGGGATTACAGTGATTTAAAATATAATATAGGTAAATATATAGCTCTTGAAATGGCAATATTATGGGGTAGTTGCTCAGTATTATTCTATTACGTATTAAAACCAATAACTGATAAAATAGTACTAAAAATACCTAAATATATTACTATTATGTTTATATTTATATTTATTATAGATTCTATCGCAACATTAATATTAAAATAAAAATAAACAGATGAGATCATCTGTTTATTTTATGTTTAAATACTCTTCAAGTGCTAAATCATTATCATATATATATTTTGCTACTTCCTTACCTACATACCTATAGTGCCAAGGTTCATACTTAAAACCTGTTATATGTTCTTTATTTTTAGGATATCTCATAATAAATCCATACTTATGCGCATTGTCTCTCATCCATTCAAATTCTATTGCATATTCAAATTCATCTGAATCATTATTAGATCCCATTACATCAATTGCAAGACCTGTTTGATGTTCAGAGTGTCCAGGTCTTGCAGAAGCACGATCTGCGTATTCTTTGACTTTTTGTTTTACATATTCATTATATAATTTATTTTGATAATCATAGTCTCTATAGGCTGATACACCAATAATTTTATAACCAACACTTTTAGCATCCGTACATAATTTCTCAAAACTATTTTTTGCTAAGTCCCTAAGCATTTTATTTTCGTATGAATAGTTAATATCTAATAGTTGTAAATCTTTTGGAATAAAATTTTTATTTAGTTTATTATTTTTATTTACTAAAACAAGAATATCATCAGGATTAGTTATTTCTTTAATATTTTCATAAAACTTATTACCAAGAATATTGAAGTTTTTAGTATGTAAAATTATTATCAATATACTTAACACTATATAAATAGATTTTTTATAATTTTCATCCACATTCATCACCAATATATTATATGAGTATATGAAAAAAATAGGAATAGTCCTATTTTAAATAATATGCATAATATTCATCGAATGTAATATCATTTTCATATATAAATTTTGCGACCTCTTTACCTACATATCTAAAATGCCAAGGCTCATAAGAATAACCAGTTATATGTTCTTTATTTTTAGGATACCTTAAAATAAAACCATATTTATGCGCATTATTTGCTAACCATTTAGCTTCTTTAGTATTTGCAAATTCGTCTTCTACCATGTTAATATCAACAGTGAGTCCTGTCTGATGTTCAGAGTGTCCAGGCCTTGCTGAATATGTATCAGTAATTTCAACCCCATCAATTTTTACATATCTATTATATATAGATTCTTGTGAACTATAACTTCTATAACTCGATATACTTTTAATATAAAGTCCTTCCTTTTTAATATCTTCTGCCATTTGTACAAAAGCTTCCTTAGCAACATCAATCATTTTTCCGATTCCATAATCGCCTAATGAAACTAAATTTTTAGGTTCATAATTAGATGGTAATTTATTATATTTATTAACAAGTATAAGTAAATCTTTATCAAGATCAGTATTAACTACATTTGTATAAAATTTATAATCAGCGTTAACATTTACTAGTGATATTATTAAATTTAGATCCATACCAGGATTCTCATTATAGTATTTATTGTATCTATCTAAGTTATCAGCAATATAATAAGCTTTATTTTTAAATTTATTATTGTTATTATTAGTATTATGATTTTTATCATCATCTTTATCATTATTGTTATTTATGTTATTGAAAAAATCTTCAAATTCTTTTAAATTATTGTTTTTATTATCTATAAAATCTAACAATTTTTCACTATATCCAATATTTATAGCTTTTTCTAAATACTTTGAAGGTACTTTGTTGATAATAAGATTAGCTTGATTTTTAGAGTATCCAATCTTAGTTAATTTTTTAATATTATTATCAGAAAAAGATATATAAGAAAAATATAAAATACCACATATAAAAATTAAAAAAACCACTTTCTTCATTTTATCACCACTATTATTATACTACATTAAAAATAAAAAAAATAGGAATTGTCCTATTTTAAATAATATGCATAATATTCATCAAATGTAATGTTTTCGCTGTATATTTTTTCCGCTATCTTTTTTCCTACATATCTAAAATGCCAAGGTTCATAGTTATATCCTGTAATAAAAGTTTTACCTTCTGGATATCTTAAAATAAAACCATATTTATGTGCATTATCTTTTAACCAATCAAATTCTTTAAATTGATCATGATTGTCCATACTTGCACCTGGAGGTGTTATATCGAATGCTAAACCAGTTTGATGCTCAGAATGTCCAGGTCTAGCAGCATAGTTATCAGCATATTCTTTGCCATACCTATATAAAAATGTTTGATAGGTTTCTTCTTGGTCTTTGTAACTTCTATAAGATGAATTTACTATAATATTCATGCCTGCTTCTTTAGCAGCATTATATAGTGAAATTAAACTTTGGTATGCTATATCTCTTGCACTATTTCCAGCATATGAATACCAGTTAGATACATTTACAATATCTTCAGGTTCGTAATCCTTAGATAAAGCATTAAATTTATTCACAAGTATTAACTCATCTTTAGATAAATCTGAATTTTTAATTTGTTTTTGATCATACCACTCATAGTTAGATCCAACGTTTATCACTGCAACAACATCAGTTATACTCATATCATTTTTTTCTTTTTTATAATCTAAATATTTTTCCAGATTTTCCATTATAAAATATTTTTCCTCAATAAATTTTATAATATTTGGGTCATGTTCTAATGTAAGTATTTTTTCTATTTGTTCTTTAGAATAATCTTTTATTATATTTATTTCTTCCTTAGTATATCCAATTTTTTTCAATTTTACTGGATAACTGTTCTTATAATTTATAAACATTATAACTCCAAAAACAATAATAATTATCAAAACAGGAATAATAATGAATAATGAATTATTAAAATTAGCCTTTTTCTTTGTAGTCTTATACATAATATCACCTAGTGACATTATACTAAATATCTATTATTTTTCCAAGTCTATTTACATAAAAAAACAAATTTCATAAATAGTAAAAAAACACATATTCTTTAATAGAGGTGAAATATGAAAAAAATATTTTGTTTATTATTAACAATAGTACTTTTTTTACCTATATTTAATGTAAGTGCGGAAAATGAAGGAACAGGATTTGGAAAAAATGCGAAATCTGCAATACTAATTGAAGCATCTACTGGAGAGATAATTTTTGAAAAAAATGCTCATGAAAAATTAGTTCCTGCATCAATGACTAAAATGATGTCTATGCTACTGGTAATAGAAAGTATAGAAAAAGGAATAATATCATGGGATGAAATGGTAACTGTATCTGCAAATGCATCTGGCATGGGTGGTAGTCAAATACTCTTAGAAACTAATGAGAAAATGAGTGTATCAGATCTATTTAAAGGAGTTGCTATTGCTAGTGGAAATGATGCTATTGTTGCACTTGCAGAAAAAATAGCTGGAACAGAAGAATTATTTGTTAATATGATGAATGCTAGAGCAAAAGAATTAGGACTTGAAAATACAAATTTTAAAAACTCACATGGATTATCAGAAGCTAATCATTATTCTTCGTCGTATGATATGGTAATGATAGCAAAAGAATTAGTAAAACATAAAAAAGTTTTAGAATATACTTCAATTTATGAAGATTATCTAAGACAAAACACAGATAGAAAAGTTTGGCTTGTTAATACTAATAAAGTCGTACCGTAAGAATGCAATAAAAAAGTAACGTAAAATAAGGGAAAACACGATTTCGAGAAAAATTTGTCGACTTAAAAGTAGTGAAAAAAGAACATCAATTTTGGAATAATTTTTGGACTCATATCTATAATTTATTAGACTGTGAGGATGATAATTATGGATATTGAAAAATTGATAAGTAGAAAATTACAAATTAAGATGATGAAATTTTTTCTTAGTACTAGTGTTCCTAGAATTTTAAAGGAGTCCTATTTGAAAAATTAAATAGGAGGAAAAATTATGTTAAAAATGCCAACGGGGATTTATATTAGGGTTTCAACTGAAGAACAAGCTAGGGAAGGATTTTCAATTAATGCTCAAAAAGACAAACTAACTAAATATGCCGAAGTCCATGACTGGGATATTTATGACTTTTATATTGATGACGGGATAAGTGGGAAGAATATAGTTGATAGACCAGAAATTACTAGACTAATCAATGATGTTAAAAC
>DUWA01000182.1 GCA_012840755.1 Mycoplasmatota bacterium
GAGGCAAAAGAAGAAGCCCACAAATTAAAAATAGAAGTTGATAAAGAAATAAAAGAAAAGAAAAGTGAAGTAAAAGAAGCTGAGGAACGTTTATTATTACGAGAAAATAACATGGATAGACGTGATCAGACACTACAAAATCGTGAATTAATGTTAGAAGAAAAAGAAAATAATCTTGTTAACAAGCAAAAAGAAATCCAAAAAGAACAAGCAGAAGTGGAAGAACTAAAAAAGCAACAAATAGATTTACTTGAAAAAATAGCTGGTTACTCTAAGAATGAAGCACGTGAACTCGTATTAAAAAAAGTTGAAGAGATGATGAATTTAGAGATTTCTGCCTACATAAAAGATAGGGAAGCTGCAGCAAAACTGGAAGTTGATAAAAAAGCTAAAGCACTTTTAGTTTCTGCTATGCAAAGATATGCGGCTGATGTTGCTGGTGATCAAACAGTGACAGTTGTTAATCTGCCGAATGATGATATGAAAGGTAGAATAATAGGTAGAGAAGGTAGAAATATTAGAACCATCGAAGCAGTGACAGGAGTTGATTTGATAATTGATGATACACCAGAAGCAATGGTTTTATCAAGTTTTGACCCTTTAAGAAGAGAAATAGCACGTGTTACTATTGAGAATTTAATTAAAGATGGAAGAATACATCCTGCTAGAATTGAAGAACTATATGATAAAACTGTAAAAGAAATACATTCTAAAATTATAGAGTATGGTGAAACTGCTTTATTTGAACTTGGAATTACTAAAATTGATCCTGAATTAGTTGAAATAATTGGAAAACTTCATTTTAGAACTAGTTATGGTCAAAACGCTTTACAGCACTCTATTGAAGTTGCTTCACTTGCAGGTGTTATTGCGGCTGAGTTAGGTGAAAATGTAATGATGGCTAAAAGGGCAGGTTTATTACACGACATTGGAAAGGCGATCGATCACGAGGTTGAAGGAAATCATATTGAACTAGGTTCTAATTTGGCTAAAAAATATAAGGAGAATGATGTTGTCATAAATTCTATTGAATCACATCATGGAGAGGTTCCTGCAAAATATGTGATTTCTGAGATTGTTGCAATGGCTGATGCATTATCAGCATCTAGACCTGGTGCTAGAAACGATTCATTAGAAAATTATATTCAAAGATTAAGAGAACTTGAAAATATTGGTAATAGTATTGACGGAGTTGATAAAACATTTGCTATTCAAGCAGGACGTGAACTGAGAGTAATAGTTAAACCTGATCAAATTGATGATTTAGCTAGTTATAAAGTAGCACGTGATATAAAAACGAGAATAGAAAATGAAATGCAATATCCTGGTACAATTAAAGTTGTGGTTATTAGAGAAACAAGAGTACAAGAGGAAGCAAAATAATGCTTCTTTTTATTTTTGGTTATTTTGTAGAATAAAACATAAAAAATGTCTAAAAAAGTATAAAAATATGGTATCATTATATTATGAGGTGATTTGATGGAAAGTGTAACATTAATCGTTATAACGATATTTATATTAGCTTCCGTTACAATCGTAGTTGTATTAAACATTATACAGAATATTAAAACTAAAAAAATTAAAAAAATCATTAACCAATTAGAAATAGAAAAGAATATGATTGATAGTTCTCCGATAATTCCTGAATTATCTAAAATAGAAGTATTTTTAAAAAATGAAAAATTGGAGATAATGTATAATGACTGGAAGAAAAGATTAGATGATATAAAGAAAAACCAAATACCTAAAATTACAGATATGCTCATAGAAGTTGAATTTTCTTTATCTCAAGTTGATTATAAATCAACATTATATAAACTTGCTAAACTTGAAATGGAAATGTATAAAGTTAAAGCTAATTCTGATTTTCTATTAGGGGAAATAAAAGAAATAACTACAAGTGAAGAAAAAAACAGAGCAATTGTTACTAAATTAAAAAATAAATATAGAGATTTATATAAAAAATTTAGTAGTGAGAAAGTTGATTACGGGACTGTAGAATCTTCTATTACACTACAATTTGAAAATATTGCTAAACGTTTTGAACTTTTTGAAAAAACTATGGAAAATAACGAATATACAGAAGTAACACAGATTATAAAATCTATTGATGAGATGTTAAAGCATATGGAGGTAGTTGTTGAAGAAGTTCCGGCTATAGTTCTTTTAGCCAAAACAATATTACCAAAGAAAATAAAAGATATAGAGCAAATATATCAAACAATGGTATTGGATGGTTATCCGCTTGATTATTTAAATGTTGAATATAATATCGAAGAAGCTAATAAAAAGACTAACGATATTATTACAAGAGCACATGTCTTAAATTTAGAAGATAGTTTATTTGAATTGAAAGTATTAACTGAATATTTTGATTCACTGTATTCTGATTTTGAAAAAGAAAAAATATATAGACAAGATTATAATAATATGAGTAAAAGATTTATTGATAAAATGACTAAACTTAATGAGCTTGTTAGTAATATTTTAAAACAAATTGATGAAATAAAGAATGCTTATAATTTATCTGCCAAAGATATTAAACTATTAATGGATATAAAAGATCAATTAAAATTTTTAGAAGAAGATTATAAAATTTTAGAAGCCCATACTGGGAACAATACGTTTGCTTATTCCAAGTTATTGAAAGAAATAGAAGATTTATCTCAAAGGCTTGCTAATATTGAGGAAAATTTAGATAATTCACTTGATGCTATTGGTAGTATGAAGGAAGATGAAATTAGAGCACGTCAACAACTAGAGGAAGTAAAACAAATATTGAAAGAATCTAAATTGAAAATTAGAGATTATAATTTACCAATCGTGCCAGAGAGCTATTTTATAGAATTAAATGAAGCTCAACTAGCTATAAAAGAAATTATAAAGGAATTAGAAAAAAAACCTATTACAATTAATATTTTAAATACTAGGGTTGATACTGCAAGAGATCTAGTTTTAAAATTATATACCAAAACTAAAGATATGATAAAATCTTGCATGTTAGCTGAAATGGCTATTGTATATGGAAATAGATATAGAACTAACATATCAGATGTTGATAAATATTTAACCAATTCGGAAGTGTTGTTTTATAAAGGCGAATATCAAAAATCATTAGAAATAACAATTAATAGCTTAAATAAAATAGAACCAGATATTTATAATAAATTATTAAAACTATATGGTTATGAAAATTAATATACAAATATATTAATTTCTTAAGAAAGGAAATATAATGGAATATTTAGACGTACTAGATCAAAATGGAAATAAAACTGGGATTGTAAAAGATAAAAAGCAAGTATATAATGATGGAGATTGGCATCGTTCTATTCATGTTTGGATAATGAATTCTAAAAATGAAATACTTGTTCAAAAAAGAAGTCCTAAAAAAGAAACTTTACCAAATCTATGGGCAATTTCTATAGCCGGACATGTTCGAAGTGGTGAAAATAGTGTTGAGGCAATTATTAGAGAGGCAAAAGAAGAACTTAATTTAGATATAAAACAAGATGATCTTATATATTTATTTACAATAAACAGAATACAACCCTACAAAGATAGTCATATAAATGTAATAGATGATGTATATTTATTAAAGTATGATTTAGATTTAGACAATGTTAAATTACAAAGAAGTGAACTAACAGATGTTAAATACATATATTATAAGGATTTGGAACAAAAATTCATTACAAATGATCCAAATTTTGTTCCTAAAACAGAAGAACAAATTAAATTATTTAAGGAAATTGACAAATATTTATATTAATAAATTGACAATGTGCATAAATTGTTTATAATATAACGTGAATTAGGAGGTATTTGTGTGAAAAAGTTTTTAAAATTATTTTATGTTTTAATTTTTGTGGTTTTAACTTCAGCATGTACAAATAAAGAAAAAATTACTTATAGTGTTACATTTGATAGTAATGGTGGTAATGTTTTAGCTGGTCAGGAAGTTAAAAAAAATGGTACTGTAGAACGTCCTGTTGATCCTGTTAAGGAAGGATATAAGTTTATAGGATGGCAAAGAAACTATGTTAATTATAATTTTAACGAAAAAGTTAATAAAAATATTAAATTAGTAGCTAAATGGGAAAAAGTTGATTCCGAAACAAGTCAACCAGTTAAGGAAGAAAATAAAGTACCTAATACTGACCAAGGTAAAAAAGATACTAATAAAGACAAAAATGTTAATAATAAACCAAATAAAAAAGAAGATAATAAAAATGATATTATAGATAATATAAGTGTT
The DNA here is from genome assembly GCA_012840755.1 of Mycoplasmatota bacterium. Classification (GTDB taxonomy): domain Bacteria; phylum Bacillota_I; class Bacilli_A; order RF39; family UBA660; genus DUWA01. Next base: position 4,259 of record DUWA01000182.1, read on the forward strand.
AGTGCTAAAAACAAAAACTATACTTTTAATGTAGGAACTTCTAAAGAGATAAAAGACCTATTTAACTTTAATTATGGGAAAACAACAGGTACAATTACATGTACACAAAATGGAAAAGTTATTTATAATATCAAAACATTATCGGCTGGTAAATATAGTGTTATATGTACTTTAAAAAGTCAAGATGGCAGAATTGCTAAAGATATAACTAATATTGAAATAATTAATAATAATAAAAATAATTTTAAAACAGAAACGATAAAGTTTAATTCAACATCATCAACACAAACAAAAACTATTACTGTTGAAAATTTAGACTCTATAGTTGATTATAAAGTAAATACAGGTTCAGTAGCTGTTAGTAAAGATGGAAATAAAATAAAACTTACAGTTAATGGAAATAAAAATCCTAAATGCTCTCATAATAGTGGACATTATGAAACTTTATTTTATAGGGATGGCTCAACATGTTCAACATATTATTTATATACATATGTTAATGGTATAATTACTGATTTGAAATGTGTTGAAATTTCATGCAAGCAATCTGTTTATGATAAAACAACACACAAAACAACTCTATACCCTGATGATAAATATAATACTAATTGTAAATGTCCATCTAGTGCTGATTTAAAAGGGATGGTTGGTTATAACACAAATACTAATTGGAATGAAACTAAAAAAATTGATTATGGAAGTCATGTGTGTGTATATACTAAACAAGGTAAATGGATCAGCCCTTCAACAACATGTAATTATGAATATATAGTTACAATTACATATAAGTTGAAATAAGACATATTTATATGTCTTTTTTATATATTTTTTTGATATAATTGTTAAGGAAGGAAGTGAACAATGGATAGATTGATACTAATAAAATATGGGGAATTAACTACAAAAAAAGGAAATCGCAATTTCTTTATAAATTTACTTTTAAAAAATATTAAAAATATTTTAAAAGATTATGAACACAAAATAATTAAAGATAGAGTTAGAATGTATATTGAAATTGATGATAATAAAATAAATGAAGTAGTTTTAAAGCTAACTAAAGTATTTGGAATACATGGTATAGTTATATGCCATAAGGTAAATACTAATATAGATGAAATTAAAAATAAATCTTTAGAACTTTTAAAAAATCAAAATTTTAATACTTTTAAAGTCAATACTAAAAGAGCGGATAAAAGATTTGAAATATCATCAATGGAATTTAATGACAAAATGGGTGGACATATTTTAAGAAATACACAATTAAAAGTGGATATACATAATCCAGATGTTATTATTAATATTGAAATACGCGCAGAGGGCACATTTATTTATACTAACGAAATAAAAGGCATTGGAGGATATCCAGTTGGTGTTCAAGGAAAAGGTTTATTAATGCTAAGTGGTGGTATTGATAGTCCAGTAGCAGGCTATCTTGCTTTAAAAAGAGGAATAGATATAGAGTGTTTATATTTTGAATCTCCACCACATACTAGTATGGAAGCAAAAAATAAAGTTTTAGAACTAGCAAGTATTATTAATAACTATTCTGGTAATATAAAAGTTCATATTGTACCTTTTACTAAATTACAAGAAGAAATTTATAAAAATGTACCTGATAGTTATATGATAACCATTATGAGAAGAATGATGTATAGAATTGCTCATAAATTGTGTATAACTAAAAATTTTAAAGTTATTATTAATGGGGAAAGCATAGGCCAAGTGGCAAGTCAAACTTTGGATAGTATGTTAGTTATTAATAATGTAACAAATATTCCAGTGATTCGACCAGTCGCATGTTTTGATAAATTAGAAATAATAGAACTAGCTAAAAAAATTAATACATATGAAACAAGTATTCTTCCTTACGAAGATTGTTGTACGATTTTTGTGCCAAAACATCCCGTAATTAATCCTGTTTTATCAAAGGCAATCGAGTATGAAGCGAAAATAGACTTTGAAACTCTTATTGAAGAATGTATAAATAACATTGAAATAGTAAGTAATTTCAAAAAAGAAACATATAGTGATTTATTGTAAAAGTCCAAAAATTACCACTTTAAAAAATGTATTAAAAGACCTTTTGTACACATGATATTAGTGTACAGGAGGTGAATAGAATGAACAATAGTACAAATTCAAACACTAATAGATTCGTTGTTCCTGGTGCTAAACAAGCTTTAGATAAAATGAAATATGAAATCGCTAACGAATTAGGTGTAACTATGGGTCCAGATGCAACAAGTAGAGCTAATGGTTCTGTAGGTGGAGAAATAACTAAAAGATTAGTTAAATTAGGAGAACAACAACTAAGTGGCCAACAAAATTATCAAAGTAAATAAAAAACAGACAGTACTTCATAACTGTCTTTTTTAATATTTTTCAACTACAATAACTAATTAATTAGAATTTGGTCTACTATGCCATAATCTAAAGCTTCTTCAGCAGTTAAAAAATAATCTCTTTCTGTATCTTTTTCTACTTCTTTTATATCTCTTTTGGTATTTTTAGCTAAAATTATATTAAGTTTTTCTCTTAATCTTAATATTCTTTCTGCAGCTATTTTAATTTCTGTTGCTTGACCTTGTGCTCCACCAAGCGGTTGATGTATCATTACCTCACTATTAGGGAGGCAAAATCTTTTACCTGCTTTACCACTTGATAATAATAATGCAGCCATACTTGCGGCCATACCTATACATATAGTAGAAACATCGCTTTTAATAAAATTAATTGTATCATATATAGCCATTCCAGCGGTTATACTACCACCTGGTGAATTTATATAAATACTTATATCTTCATTATTAATTGAATCTAAATATAATAATTGGCTAACAATTACATTAGCTTTGTTATCATCTATTTCATCACCTAAAATTATTATTCTATCTTTTAATAATCTAGAATATATATCATATACACGTTCACCGTTGTTACTTTTTTCAATTACTGTTGGAATTAAAGTCATATAATCATCCTCTCTATATTTATAATAGAAAATATATGTAAATATATTCAATAAACAATATGACAAA
>DUWA01000183.1 GCA_012840755.1 Mycoplasmatota bacterium
TCTTGATAATCCTAAACTTCTTAAAATTGCAAATTCTTTTTTTCTAAGTACAATTGATGTATTAATAGTATTAAGTACACTAGTAATACCAATTAATGTTATTAGTGAAATAAAACCATATAATAATAATTTAATAATCAAAACCATGTTTTTCATTAATTTTAATTCCTCATTAATATTTATAGAATATATTTTCATATCACTATTTTTAATCAAATCATCAATCTTTTTATCAAATGATTTATTATCACTTGTTTTAACCAGAATACTGTAATTATCTTGTTTTGGAAGAATATCATAATAGTTTTCTGATATTTCATTTTTAATACTATTATATATTTCATTTGATATAAGAATAGTTGGATTGCTAGAATTAATAATATCTTTAATCCCAAATATTTTTTTATTGGTCACATACATCTCGTTAATTTTATATAAATTAATATATTTTTCAAAAGATTCGTTTTTCTCTTCATCTATATCATATTCCAAAGCATTTATTGTAAAATTAATATTTGTACTATCTTTAAACACATCTAATTTGTATAAAACTCTATTGCCATCTTTATAGTTAATACCTTCAATATTATTTATAAAAATCGGTTTGTGTTCTTTTTTATTTAATAAATTTAGATACTCATTATAAGTTTTGTTATCAATTAATATAATATTCATCAAATCAACACTACATTCTTGATTACAAAAATTATTTTTGTATTGTTCAGTAAAATTTTCTTCTATAGGATTTATTAAAACATTACTAGATGAAAACTTGATTATATTATTAATCTCGTTATACTTTGATATTTGTTTATATGTTTTATTTATTTTTTCTTCATCATTACTAACCAAGGTAAGGGCAAAGTCATATTCAACCATATTTAAATAATCATCCGTATTATCTAACCCGTATTTCAAAAATGTAGAAAATGAAACAAATAAAATTATACTAACAAATAATGATATTACGGTAATTCTATATTTTCTTTTATTACGTTTAATGTTTTTTAAAGCGATTTCTCCTTCTATACCAAACAAATATTTTATAATTTTATTAATTTTGATTTTATTTTTATTTATTTTTATATCATCATGTTGTCTTATTGCTGATATTGGACTAACTCTAGCTGCACGAACTGATGGAATTAGTGCTGATAAGATTATTACAACTATCATAAATACTATAGGTATGATTATAAAAACAGGATAAATTGATAATGTAAACGGGAAAATTAATACCTCTTGGATCAATTTGTTAATAATATATAAAACTGTTCCAATACCTAAAAAAGCACCTAATATTCCAGTTGTTATTCCAATAGTTCCAACTATTAGTGCTTCAAAAAATACTGTGTATAAAATTTGTTTTTTATTAGTTCCAATACTTGATAAAAGCCCAAATTGCTTTTTTCTTTCCATTACAGAAATAGCAAATGAGTTATATATAACCATTATACAACCAATAGATACTAGTGATAAAACAATAACCATTATGGTTATTATGAAACTATTAAAATTATTATATTTACTTTCACCATAAAGTGCTAATAAAGAAGAATTATAGCTGATATCATTAGCTTCTTTTGGCTTATATTTTATATCATCTAGTATTCTTTCAGTTTTATTATATATATCTTTAGTATTAGAATATGTTATATACGCACTTATATTAAATGTATCTATTTTATCATCTTTGGTATATATAAAAGTACCAACAGGAACATATGTAGAATACGCATAATCCTTAACAAAACCTACAACTTTATATTTTTTTTCTAAAACTACATCATATTTATCTATTTTATATAGTTCCTTAAAATTAGATTCTATATTAAACTCACCTAATTTTAAATCTAGATTATCACCTATTTTATATTCTGTTAAATAATAAGGAAGCACAACTTCATTATTATTTTCTGGTAATCTTCCATCAATTAGCTTTAGTTTTTCAAGAAAACTGTTTGATGATTCTGTAATTATAAAACTATAAGATTGATTTTTAGTAAAATATTTACTTTCAATATAATCTATTTTACTTATTTTATCTATATATTTTAATTCATTATATTGTTTTTCATTAACATTAAATAACTTAACATGATATTCGCCATTATTTTCCTTTACTTGCTTTATCATGTAGTCTCTTAAGCTTGAACATAAAAGTCCAATTCCAACCATTAATGCAGTCGATAAAATTATACCAATTATAGTAACAATTGTTCTTCTTTTATTAAATGTTAAATGTTTTATTGTGAGGTTATTTAGTATTTTCATCTGAAACCTCATCACTTATTATTTTTCCGTCAGCTATTTTAATTATTCTTTTGGCATATTTAGCTAAATTAAGATCATGTGTAATCATAATTATAGTTTGATTATATTTTTCATTAGAAAGCTTTAAAAGCTCCATTATTTCTAAACTTGCTTTGCTATCTAAATTTCCAGTTGGTTCATCAGCAAGTAATAAATCAGGATGATTCATTAATGCTCTACCTATACTCACTCTTTGTTGTTCTCCTCCTGAAAGTTCGTTAGGTAAATGTCCCTTTCTATGGTTTAACCCCAGTATTGTTATTAATTCTTCAAGATAATTTGAATCTATTTTTTTTCCATCTAAAAGAATTGGTAAACTCATGTTTTCTTCTACATTTAAAATAGGGATTAAATTGTAAAATTGATAAATTAATCCCACTTGTCTTCGTCGATATATTGCAAGGTCATTTTCATTTAAATTATAAACATCTTTTTCATTTACAAAAACACTTCCGCTTGTTGGTTTATCTACTCCGCCTAATATATGTAATAACGTTGATTTACCACTACCACTAGCACCAACTATAGCAATAAATTCGCCCTTTTCAACAATAAAATTAACGTTATCTAAAGCTTTTACTTCAGTACTGCCTTTTCCATATTTTTTTGATAAATTTTCAACTTTTAAAATTTCCATATAATTCTCCTTTACTTTTTTTAGTATACTATAAAAAAATCATATGCGCAATAATGACAACTTACTACATTGTCATTAGTTTTTTTATAGTATATAATATAAATAAAGTTATAACTTGAAAGGAGTTTAGTTATAATTAGCGCCAGGACCTATATGGTTGACGAGGTTTACAGTTATCGAATTTTCGGCGGATGCTGTAACGGGTGGTGACCCGTAAGATATGCTTTAAAAAGCAAAATCAAGATTGTAACAAAATGTATATCAACACATGTTTTTATCGTGAAAGAAAGAGGTAAATTTATGTGTGGAATCGTTGGTTATCTAGGCAAAAAAAATAATGCCTTAGATGTTTTAATTGATGGCTTAAAAAGCCTTGAATATAGGGGGTATGACTCTGCTGGTGTAGCTTATGTCTATAATAATGAGGTAAAAATACAAAAAGAAGTTGGAAAAATAATAGAGTTAGAAAAAATGGTTAATTATAATGATTTTTCTAACATTGGCATTGGTCACACTAGATGGGCTACTCATGGTGGAGTTACTAAATACAATTCTCATCCGCATAAAAGTGGCAAAATTACACTTGTACACAATGGAATTGTTGAAAATTATGAACAGTTAAAAATAGATTTGGAAGAACAAGGTTATGTTTTTGTTTCTGAAACAGATACTGAAGTTATCGCAGCGCTTATAGATAAGTTATATAAAGAATTTAATAATTTACTTAAAGTTATAAATATGTGTAAAGATATTTTGATTGGAAGTTATGCACTTGCAATAATATCTGATGATGAAAAAGACACAATATATGCAACCAGAAAGGATAGTCCGCTTATTATTGCTTATGATGAGAACGATTACTATATCGCTTCTGATGTTCCTGCTATATTAAAATACACTAATAAATATAGCTTAATTGAAAATAATGAAATAATAAAAATTAGTTTTGACAAACATGAAATTTATGACATAAACTTAAATAAAATAACAAAAGAAATATTAATTTTTGAA
>DUWA01000184.1 GCA_012840755.1 Mycoplasmatota bacterium
AATTGGTATAATAACCATAGATTACATGGTTCACTAGATTATCAAACCCCTATGGAGTACAAGGAAAAACAATCAAGATTAAAAGATTCTATGTAGTAAATTATCTTAAAATAGCAAACAAATTCATGGAAATTTATATAAATTGTTCGGTAAAAATATGTCCAAAAAAGTGTTGACATATCAAAAATTAAGGTTTCTTTTTATGAATATTAATGATGGAGATAATAGAAATAAAATAATTGTTCATAATTTAAAATTATCTTTTAAGTTAGCCAAAAAAATAGCAGATGATTATATTAGCAGAGAGGAAGAAATTTATCAGTCTGGAATAGTTGGTTTAATTAAGGCGGTAGATACATTCGATGTTAATAAAAAACAAAAATTTTCAACATATGCATGTATATGTATCCGAAACGAAATATATATGTATTTAAGAAAAGAAAAGAATTCAATTTTCAGAACATCTAGTTATGAAGGAGTGGTTTTTGAAAATCAAGATAAAGATAAACTTATTTTGGAGAAAATATTATTCAATGAAGAAGAGGGTTATAATAATATTATTGATAGAGAAATTTATAACTATATATATGAATGTGTTAATACTTTAAGCGAAAAAGAAAAGAAAATTATAACTTTATTTTATGGGTTTGATAATGGGAAATCATATAAACAAAAGGAAATAGCAGAAATTTTAGGTGTGAGTAGAGGTTATGTTTCAAAAACTTTAAAAACCTGTTTAACAAAACTTAGAAAAAGGTTGTTAGAATATGATAAAGATTTAGATAAAACGTATGTTGAACACATTCGTTGATTTGTTATTAAAATCAATAAAATTTATAAAATAAAAAAGTAATAAATTATAGCAAAAATTTAATTTAGTAGATTATTATTGACTTATCTAAAATCATAGAATATAATACAGTTATTTGATGAATTATACAAAGAGGCGTTAGTAAAATTAGTAGAAACAATACTTAATATCGAAAAATATTAAGAAAATCACAAAATCGATTATACCGAGTTGGTGTCGATAATTCTAGATGTTTCTGCTGTACATGGGTTAAAGTGTGGGAAAAATTAGAAACTAACTAAATTTAAATAGTAAAAAATATAGTAAAGAGAGTGAAGTTATGAAACATTTTATTAATTTTTTCAAAGGAATAGGAATAGGAATAGCGACACTAGTGCCAGGAGTAAGTGGTGGAACTATGGCAATAATCCTAGGAATATATGACGAAATGATACATGCAGTCAGTAACTTTTTTAAAAAAATTGAAGATAATGTGAAGTTTTTATTTTTAATAGGATTAGGTGCTATTACCGGTTTAGTGCTGTTTAGCAAAATAATTGAATATTTTATGAGTAATTATAAATTTATAATGATGTATTTATTTATGGGGATAGTAATAGCCGGAATTCCTGTATTATTTAAAAAAGCAAATACAGAGATAAAAAACAAAAAAGATTATATATATTTAGTAATTGGATTTCTAATAATTTTTTTAATGACACTAAATGTAGGTACTATTGTTAATTTATCTAATAACACTGGTATTTTAAGTTTCCTATTTTTAATAGTTGCTGGGATAGTAATAGCTATTGCTCTTATTTTACCAGGAATTAGCACATCTTTTATGCTCTTAACATTAGGGTTATATGAAAAAACCATTTCAGCGATTAATAATTTAGATATAAATTACTTAATACCGATATGTATAGGTGGTTTAATAGGAGTTTTAGGAACAACTAAAATATTAGAAAGATTTATGAATGAACACCCTCGGAAAACATACTTTATAATATTAGGTTTTGTGCTAGGTTCATTGTTAGAAATTTTTCCAGGTATCCCTGAAGGAATAAATATATTGTATTGTATAATTAGTTTTATTTTTGGGTATGTTATAATTAGATATATTAGTAAAAAATATGGTGAATAAAAGCATATTTTTTCTTTTACCTTTTGTAGGTATATTGACAAAACATATTAATAATATAAAATAAAAATGGTGATAACATGATATATACATACGTAGATTTAAAGAAAAGAGGCCTTAGTAATTACAAAATTAAAAAAGCAGTAGAAAATGGATATTTAATTAAAATTGATAAAGGAGTATATTCTGATAAACCAGAGACGAGTGAATTAGAAATTTTATGTAGAACATATCCGCATGTAATAATAACATTGGACTCTGCTTTATATTTTTACGGATTAATAAAAAAGGAACCTAAAGTTATTTATGTTGCAACTAAACAAAAAGCTAGAAAAATTATTTATAAAAATATTAAGCAAATATATATGAGCGATCATTTACTTGATATAGGAGTTGCTAAAATGAATTATAAAATGATTCAAATGAACATATATAGTTTAGAACGTCTTTTAATTGAAGTGGTTAGAAATAAAACAAATATAAAATACGAAACTTATAAAGAAGCAATAGATAGTTATAGTAAAATTTCTAAATTGTTAAACAAAAAAAAGTTAGATGAATATCTAACCCATTTTAAAGATAGTAAAATTATCAAGCGAATTAGTAGTGAAGTATACAAAACTATTTAATAAAACCGTTTTGAACATATTTAGTTTCACTAACAACGATAAATACATCTTTATCAAATTCTAAAATCTTATTTTTTAAATAATTAAAACTTTTATTAGTAATCTCGACAAAAAGCAAATATTTTTCTTTTTCTGTATCGTGTCCTTCAACATTAACAACACTAACACCAAATCCAAGATCTCTAATATAAGTTATAACATCTTTATTTGAAGTAATAATTTGAAGAGATAAATTCCCTTTTATATATCTTTGAGATATGGTTGAACCTATAAAAGTTCCTGATGCAAATCCAGCTGCATATGAAACAGCAATCCAAATGCTCGTTTCATTTGTATTTAATGCTTCCTTAACCACTAAAAACCATATTAGGACTTCTATAAAACCAATCATAGAAGCTGTTAGTTTTTTTCCTTTAATGGTTGTGATAGTTCTAAGAGTCCCCATAGAGACATCCAAAATCCTTACAAAAAATATCTTTAAGCATAATTGAAACAACATAAATACCTCCTAAATGCAGTATCATTATAACATATCATCCCCAAAAAAAGTATAAAAATACATTTCTAGATAAAAATGATACATTAATTTGACTATTACATATAATAAGGTGAGGTGTTAATAATGTATAGGACTTATCGTGTTGAATTCGGGGATACAATCCATAGCATCGCCAATAAGTTTGGAACTACCAAGGAAATATTAAAGCAAATTAATGGAAATAACATTGAGAAAATGATAGAACCAAATAATTATATAATTGTTCCGAATAATGAACGAGAATTATTTCAAGTTTACAAAATAAAAAAAGGAGATAATTTATATAATCTAGCTAAACAATTTAATGTTAGTCTGAAATCTTTGACAGAACTTAACGGACTTGATGAAAACGATTACTTATATGTTGATCAAGAAATACTTATTCCTAGGGAAGGAGTAGATGTATACATAACAGAACAAGGAGATACTGTTGATAAAATTCTGAAAAAGACTGGAAAAACAATGGACGAATTATTAGAATATAATGAGAGTGTGTATGTTCAACCGAATCAGATGCTAATTTACAAAAAAGAGAAAAGTATGTGAAATCTCTTTTTTTTAAAAGGAAAATATTATATAATAAGTTTAGGATATAATAGGTGATTTAATGGAAAAAGAATTTGAAATAATAGAAATAGAGACTGAGGATCAATTCTCGATACTAAAAACATATGGTGAAGAATTGACAAATAAAAAGTTTATAATAAATCCAGCAATCAGTAGAGAAAGTGAGATAAAAAAAACAATAGTTGTACTCCTAACTCCAGAAAAATCGGCTTTATTAATAGGGAAACCAGGAATAGGGAAAACAGCGATTGTAGAAGGAATCGCTTATATGATTCAAAATAATGACGTTCCAAACGCTTTAAAAGGATATAAAATAATAAAGATTAACTCTACTTCTTTAATAGGAAAAATAAATCATAACGGAAAAGAAGAGCTTATAATAACAAGATTAGTAGAAGAATTAAAAAAAGTAAATAAGGTAATATTATTTATAGATGAGATACATACCTTAATAGGTGGTGCAGGAAATTCCATGGATCTTGCTAATATTTTGAAACCCGCATTAGATAGAGGAGAGGTAAAAGTAATAGGTGCAACAACAGATATTGAGTATGAAACATATATAGTAAGGGACCGAGCTTTTTTAAGAAGATTTGATAAGATTGACATACTAGAACCAGATGAAAATACTACTGTTAAAATTCTTTTAGGATCGATTGCTAAATACGAAAAACAAACAGGTGTTAAAATGAAATATAACAGTTACATTAATGAACTACTTTGTAAAACTATAGTTAATGCTACGACTCAATATAAGCGAGTTTATGGTCTGGCGGCTATGTATCCGGATGTGTCTTTGTCTGTATTATCTCAAGCTTTTTCTCTAGCTTTGTTTGATAATAAGGAATACGTGGATATAAAAGATGTATACAATGCTATAAAAACAAGCAAAAGAATATATCCTGACACCATAGTTAAAGAACTTGCTAAGATGAGAGAAGATTATAAAGATTTCTGTGATGAACAAGGAATAACATTGCCAGTTGTAACTATAGATGAAATTGATCCAATTGTAGAATAGAAAGGAATATAATATGAAAAGAAAAATACCCGTTAGAAATTATTTAATATTAGTGATTATTTGTATTGTAACTATATCTATCACAGTAGTTTTATTACTCTCTTATAATAAAGAAACTAAAATAAAAAAAGAAGATTATTTTAGAGAAATAAATTTAGTTGAACTAGATAGTTATATACTTGATAATCCAAACACGTTAATTTATGTATCAAATATATCATCAGAAGATAATAATGATCTACATGCATATATTTTACAAAAGGAACTTCAAGACGATATAGTATATATAAATGTTTTAGAAAATACTGAAGGTTTTAATAATTATGTTGCACAAAATTACTATGATAAAAATAAAAAAATAGAAACAGATAATTTTAATCTAAGCATGATGGTTATAGAAAGTGGAAAAATTGTTGATATTATTATTAGTACAGAATCAAAATTGAATTTAAATGATGTAGAAACTTTACTTTTGAAATATGGTTATATTGAAAATGATTAATATTGTTTTATATGAACCTGAAATTCCACAGAACACAGGGAATATAATGAGAACATGTGCTGGTACAGGAGCAGTTTTACATTTAATTGAACCTTTAGGTTTTAAAATGGATGAAAAGAATTTAAAACGAAGTGGTGTTAATTATTTAGACCGTTGCGATTACCGGATATATAAGAACTATGAAGATTTTAAAAGTAAGAATGTAGGCGTTTATTATTTTCTGACAAGATATGGTAAAAAACCGCATACATCATTTGATTATACTAACAAAGAACAAAATATTTATTTAATATTTGGAAAAGAAAGTACAGGTATACCTAAGGATATTTTGAAAGAACATTTAGACAATTGCATGAGGATACCGATGAATTCAAATATAAGATCGTTGAATTTATCTAATTGTGTTGCTGTAATGTTATATGAGGTTTTAAGAC
>DUWA01000185.1 GCA_012840755.1 Mycoplasmatota bacterium
AAATCTTTAAAAACTAAAATATTTTTTGTTGTTATATTAATATTAGAAAGGTCTATGTCATATATATCATAGTTATTATCTGTTCCTTCTAAAAAAACTGGAACCTCATCACTTTTATTATTTATAGATATTAAAAAATAAAAAGTAGCAATCATAATCATTAGTATAATAATTTTTTTCATATTTTCACCCATTTATATTATTTTCATTATTTAATTTTCTAACCAAAATAGTAAAATATATTTTTATAGCAAATATTTGTTATAATTTTTTTAGGTGAATTATATGTTGAAAATACTAGAATAGAATAAAGTGGATATTTATCTAGATGAGATTTTAAAAAAGTTTTTTAAATGAGTGTATTAACTAAAAATAAAGGTAACTGTAACGGAATTGGACAAGTTTATAAAATTCTATTAGAAAAGATAAATACATATGGATTTTGTATATGTTGTTATTTTAATGAGGAATTACATCAGTTAATTATGGTTTATTATAATAAAAACGTTACTTTTTCTTTTGATAATCCTAATATGGTGATAATAAATAATAATATTAATGAATATTTTGATTTAGCATAGAAAATGCATATAATTTAGGAAACAAATCAGTTTTAGATAGTGAGAAATATTGGGTTTTATTCCATCTGTTATGGTTTCACTTTATATGCAAAAATCATCAAAATTTGGTTTTCTAAATATTAAACCTGATTATATTTTTGATGATAATATTGGAATATTTCTATGCCAGATAAGATAGAAATCATTAAAAAAAAATTGTTTAAAAACAAAAAAAGATAATTGATTTTATCTTTCTATCCAAATTTTACTTTTCTTTTGCTATAAATAATTGAAATTATAAAAAAAACTAATGCAAACAATAAAATAATTAACATATTAAATATAATTGGTCTTAAACTATTAAAGTTAAATACAGTTATATTAGCTATTAAATCATTATTATAGTTAAACCAATATGATGGTAATACTTTAGCAATGCTTTTAACATAAGCTGGTAAATAACTTAAAGGGACAAATGAACCACATAAAAAGCTAGAGCCTAATCCTATAATATTAACTACACCCGATATAGATTCTTTATTAGTGCAGAATTTCGAAACTAAAAAACCAATAGAAAGCGCACAAATAGAAAAAACAAATGAATTAACTATGAATATAATTCCATTTTTGGTTAATAACTCATCTCCTAATAAAAAGTAGGCAATTATATTTATTAAAACAAATATACACAAAACAAATACTAAATTCCCTAAGTATAATTCTAGGTTCATCCTTTTTATACTAGTAGAAGAAATATTATTTCTTTTTTTTATTCCTTCTTTGTTAAAAGTTAACATTATAATTGAAATTACATAAATACAAATACTTAAAATTGAATAATTTGTAAATCTGTAATAAAAACTCGAGTTATTAAATTTTTTGAAATCTCATTATTTAATAGTATTACATTAGTACTATTATCAAAAGTATTATTAACACTTTTAATAATAGATTCTTCATCCATACCATACTGAGAATATATGTTAGCTATTTTTAAATACTTATTAAACACCATATCCATATATGATGATATATAATCAGTAGATTTTTTAATCTCAATATCTATCGGATTTCCTTTTAGGAAACTTTCTGTGTAACCTTTATTTATAATAATAATATAGTTTGCATCTTTATAAAAAATAGCATCTAAAATATCCTTTTCTTCATTTTTTATATTAATTATCTCAGCATATTTATCCATATAATCATAAATATTTTTAATAATCTTTGAATTATTATCATTATTTATTATTGCAACTTTTCCTTTTACTGCTTTAAAGTCATTTTCTATATTATTATTATTTGATAAATTAAATGTTGTTATTAAAAGCAAAATACCCACAAATAAAAGTATCATAACTTTATGTGCTAAAATTATTTTAAAATACTTATTAAATACTGTCATACTTTTCTCTCCTTAAAACAACAAATGAAATTACTAATAATACTATAGAATATACGATTAAGCTTATTATATTAAAATAAAATCTTTCTGGTGTATTATAATAATAAAGCGAATAAAAACCATCAGTTATCATATTAGCAGGATTTATATAGTTAATTATTGGGAATTTTTTATCTACTAAATATTTCATTGTAATTCCCATCATACCCGAAAAAAATGAACAAATCATAGTATACGATATACAAACAGATATTTTAAATTCATCATCTTTTTTTATTATTGACGATATAAAAAGTCCTAATATTAAGCCTGTTAAACTACCAATAAAAGATAGAATACATACATTTAAAACATTAGATCCATAATCTATATTCAAAATATATTTAGTATATATAATAAGCACCAATATTCCGAATAATTGAACTGTAAAAGATGCTAAAAGTCCACTTAACAACATTACAGATTTTTTAATCGGACTAATACTAATTCTAGCTCCTTTTTTACTCATATTAGCTAAAAAATTATTTACAACATAAATAGATAAAATAGCACCATATAAGCATGCCATTGCTACTAATGTATAAAATTCAATCATAAATACATTCATATTATTTGAACTAGTATCATTTATATTAGATTTTGTATTATTAATAAGTTTTTCTAATTTGTCTCCAATTAGTTTTAATTCATATATATCTTGATACTTTGACTGCTCATATTCAAATACATTCTCATAAAGACTCTGATATTCTATTATTTGATCTACAACATTTTTGAAAATAGTCTGATATATTCCGTTTTCTTTTATGAAAACTTTTATGTCTTCTTTTACTTTAATATATCCAATTATTTTATTATTTTCTATATCCTTAATTAGTTCTTCCTCATCATTTAAAACTATATCAAATAAATAATTATCACTTTTATTATTACTAAGATCATTAAATACTTGATTTAAAACTGTATTGTTTTTATATTCTACAGAATCAATTACACCAACTTTAAATATATCAAGTGTTTCTTCTGAATTAATATTACCAAATGCCATATTAAAGAAAGTTCCCAAAACTATTGGAAATAAAAGTGTCCAAAAAATTAGTGTTTTGTTTTTTAGTAGTACTTTAAGGGAATATTTATAATTATGTAGAAACATTAGTCTCTTAGTTCCTTTCCTGTTAAATGTAGAAAAACATCATTTAAAGTAGGAAGTTCAGAATATATTCTTGTAAAATTAATTTTTTCTTTTTTAAAATATTCAATTAAATTAGCTAAATTATTATCATCTTTATTATATGTAACATATAACTCATTGTTAGAATAATTTACACATTCAACAGAATCAAGACTTTCTAAATATTTAATTGCTTTTTGATTTATTTCACTACTCTCAACTACAACCTTTTCATGAACGTCAACTATTTTTTTCAGTTCCTCTTTTGAACCCTCAGAAATAATTCTTCCTTTATCCATAATTATAATTCTGTTACAAAGTTGTTCCACTTCTTCCATATAATGAGTTGTATAAATAATTGTTGCTCCCATTTGGTTTAATTTTCTAATACCTTCTAATATGTTATTTCTACTTTGTGGGTCTACTGCAACTGTTGGTTCATCTAAAAAAATTAAACTTGGTTTATGAGCAATACCGCAAGCAATATTCAATCTCCTAAGTAATCCTCCACTT
The DNA here is from genome assembly GCA_012840755.1 of Mycoplasmatota bacterium. Classification (GTDB taxonomy): domain Bacteria; phylum Bacillota_I; class Bacilli_A; order RF39; family UBA660; genus DUWA01. The sequence goes on from DUWA01000185.1 coordinate 3,650, forward strand.
AATTGTTTTGGATAAAAATTAGTAAACTCTTTTAATCCCACTAATTCAATAGCTTCAAGAATATATTTTTTTCTTAACTTTTTATCTTTTATATATAGACCACAAAAATAGTCTATATTGTCATATACGTTTAATTCATCAAATACTGCAACATCTTGAAAAATAACACCAATTTTTGATTTAATATCATATGATGATGAAGTAATTTCTTCTCCAAATACTTTTACTTTACCACTATCATAGTTTAATAAAGATAAAATTGTATTTATAGTTGTTGTCTTACCACTTCCATTAGGACCTAAAAGGCCTAGTATTTCTCTTTCATAAACATCAAATGAAAGATTATCAAGTGCTAAAAAGTTTCCATAGTGTTTAATCAAGTTTTTAATTTCAATTACTTTTTTCATATTCCCCCTACTTTCATACCTGCAAACAATTATAACATTATTTTAAGATAAAAAAATCAAAAAGTTAAATTATTTGATTTTTCTTAATAATTATATTCCCATAAACTTAGTTTGCCATTAATTTTAATTGGATTTATTAAAGTTATATCATTAAGTTTAAATGCATATAAATCACTTTCACATTTTATTACACCTTCATAAACCCTATAGTTTTCTTCAGCTAATTTATCTTTAAAACTCTGATCAATATATATACAATCGGATATTTTAGCTTTACCTATTATACTCCCTTTTGGGTATTCTAAGTTAAGGTGCTCAAATTTTTTCATTGCTTCTTTATCTACGCCTTTACCAGCATGAATTAAAATATCACCACGATATTTTGTTTTCCATGTTCTAAACTCATAATTCTTATATCCATAGACAATTAAACTTGCCCATGGTTGTTTTATAGTTATTACTTTCAAACTAACCTCCCCAGTTCATGATTTTATCATATTCATGTAATTTTTCTTTGCATTTTATTTTTTGAACAATAATATTTAAAATTACTATTATATTAAAACAATTATATGTAATAATAGAAAAAGCCATAAGTGATATTAAAATTTTAAAATATTCCTTGTTGTTTATATTTTTTTTAAACAACAATATAATACACAAAATTATTATTGTGATTACTAAGACATATTGTAGTGAAATATTACTAAATAAATTA
>DUWA01000186.1 GCA_012840755.1 Mycoplasmatota bacterium
AATATACAAACAGAGTATGAGAAAAAGTTTGTTAGAAATGGTTTTTTAATATATATGATAAATGTAGAAAAGTAGACAATAAATTTTATTATAATGATATAAAATATATAAAATAAACGTTTCATTTGATATAATTTATGTAAGTAGGTGAATTATGAGAAAAATTTTGCTTATATTAATGATTACATTAGTATTAACAGGTTGTACTGTGGTTAGAATAGATACTAATAGTATAGATAATATAATAGGTGTAATATTATCACAGGATAATAACTTATATAATAAAAATGGCAAAGGATATAAATACTATGTCCCTAATACAGTAAATTATATAGAATCAAATGAGCTTAATGAAAAGTTATATTCTAACGGAATTTATTATTATTTATATATTGATATAGTTAGTTATTACTATAATACAAAAGTTGATTACGAAGTTAATAAAGATGCATATTATTCTAAAAAAATAGATATTGACGGAAAGAAAGGCTATTTAGAAATTAATAAACAAGAAGATAATACATATTTTATTGAATTTATGTATAATTATGCTAAAATAGAGGTAATAACAACTAAAGATCAAATAAATGATGTAGTGTTAAATTCTTCATATATACTTTCAACGATAAAATTTAATAAAGAAGTTATTAAAGTAATGTTGGATGATGATTTTCTAGTTAATATAGAGGAAAAATATGATATATTTGCTTCTAAAAAAGAGACAGATAATTTTTTGAAATATAATGAAGAGGAATAAATGAGGTGAAACAATGGGTGTATTTGATAAGATAAGAACGATGTTTACAGAAGAAATAGAAGAAGAAACTCCAATAAAAAAAGAGGTAATTCAGGTGGAAATTCCTTCGCCTATATCAGAAAGTGGAAAAGAAGAAATAAATAAAAAAGAAGAGGTTAAAAAGGAAGAAAAGTTTACCTTTCCTGTTTTTTTTGATGACTCTGATTTCGAAGCAATAGAAAAATCAAAAGAAAATAACAATATTAAAAAATCACAAGCTTATTCTAAAAGTAAGGTTCAAGAAAAAGAACCAGAAAAAAAATTTACTCCAACTCCAATTATTTCTCCAGTCTATGGAATACTTGATAAAAATTATCATAAAGAGGACATAACTCCTAAAAAAGTAGTAGTAGAAAGTACAAAAAAAGAAGATGTAACTATTGATGATGTTAGAAAAAAAGCTTTTGGAACATTAGAAGATATTTTAGAAAATACTCTTTTTGGTAAAATTGTATTTGATGATATAGAAAATGAAACAAAAAAAGAAGAAAAAGATTTATTTTATGAATTAGAACAGTTAGAAAATAAAATACATGATAAGCAGGAAGAAGAAAATAAAAATAACACAAATACATATAATCTTGAAGAAGACATCTTAACAAGAAGTAGAAATATTAATAAAGATAATATTAATTCAGATATAAAAACAAGAGTTGAAAGAAATAAACATTTAGAAGAACAATTACAGTATGATTTTGAAAATGATACAAATAATAATACTGATTTGTTTAATCTAATCGACTCTATGTATGAAAAAGGTGATGAATAAGTATGCAGTGTTTAAATGATGTATTTCCTATTATAATATACATATTATTAATTATACTAATAGTATGTGTAATTGTGTTAGTAGTTAAAGCAATAAAGACTCTTAATAATGTTAATAAGGTTGTAGATAATGTTAATACTAAATTCAATAAGCTTAATGGTATATTTAATATGATTGATTCTACAGCTGATACAATTTCATTATTGGGAGATAAAGTAGCTAACACGATTTCAGCAGGAATATCAAATATATTTAGAAGAAGGAAAAAAAAGGAGAAAGATGATAATGAGTAAAAAGTCTGGATTTAAAAAGTTTTTATTAGGTGCTGGAATAGGCGCTGCACTTGGTGTGATGTTTGCACCTAAAAAGGGTAGTGAAACAAGAAAAGAATTAAAAAATAAATTAGATGAGTTACTTGCTAAAACAAAAGAGATTAAAGTTGATGAAATTAAAGATAATGTTGAAGCTAAGATATTTGAAATAAGAGAAAAAATTGAAGAATTAGATAAAGAAACTGTATTAAGAACTGCGAAAAAAAAAGCAAAACAAATTCAAGAAATGACAGAGGAATTAGTTAACTATATAGTAGAGAAGGGAACACCAATATTAGAAAAAACAGCAGAGTCAGTAAAAAATAAATCAATAGAGTTAACAAAAGAAGTATTAAAAAAATTAGAAAACGAAAAAAGTGCATAATATATATGTACTTTTTTTATAATAATTTATTATTTTAATAATATGTGATAAAATAGATTATAGTAAAAAATCTGAAAAAGGTGGATATATGAAAAAGAATGCATTTACAATAATAGAATTATTAGGGATGTTAGCTGTACTGGGAATTATATCTTTAGTTTCTTTCTATTATATTTCTAATATATTAAAAAAGTCAAAATACAATGAATATGAAAGTTTTAAAAAAAATTTATATCTAGCTGCTGAAACATATATTGAAGCTAATAAGGAACTTTTTCCAGAATTAAAAACATTAAATGGAACTGTTTTTATTGGGGTTCAAGAGTTATTAAATGAAGGATACATAAAAAAAATTATAACCAATCCGAAAACAGACGAATATGAAGAAAACGCAACAATTATTGCTAAAACAAATAATAACTATATAACAGAATATAGTTACAATTCTAATGATTTAACTATAAATGCATATGATAATGAAGGTTTAATATTACATTATGATGGATACAAAAAACCAAATAATGGTTTTTGGGAAGACTTAAGTGTTAATCAAAATCATGGAATTATAGATAATAGTGGTTATTCGTGGAATATAGATAGTATTTACTCAAATAATGTAAATAAAGCAATTATTACAAAAGATATTTTTAACATGAGCGAGGTTATGACGTTTTCAGTTTTATATAAACTAGATGTTACAGGACCTGTCCAACCACTTTTTTCATATAGAAAAGAAGCTAATTCATCACCTATGTTATTTAATTATCAAGTTAGTGGTATTTATCACTTAACTTTTGATAGTGGTAATCGAACTAATATTTTCTCACCAATTAATGCAGATACGTATTATAAAGTGGATATTGTTGTAGATGGACTTATTGAAAAAGTATATATAAATGGTAATTTAGTTAATACTATAACAATACATAATAAACTAAACGATATATCTAGTGGATTAAGATTAAGTATTTTTGGAGAAACAACAAAACAAGGACATGCAAATTATTACACAAACGGAAATCTATATAATTTTAAAGTATATGCTAAAGCACTTACAGAAGAACAAATAATGAAAAATTATGAAGTGGATAAGAACAGATTTAATATAGGGGGATAGTTATGAAAAAAACTATAAAAGATTTTGATCTAAATGGTAAAAGAGTGATAATTAGGGTAGATTTTAACGTTCCTATAAAAAATGGTATTATAAGTGATGATAATAGAATTAAAGAAAGTTTACAAACTATTAAATATGCATTAGATAATAATGCAAAAATAATTTTATTATCTCATTTAGGTAGAGTAAAAAAGAAAGAAGACTTAAAAATAAATGATCTTGAACCAATATCTAAAAGATTATCAGAACTATTAAATAAAAAAATTATCTTTATACCACATACAAGAGGAAAAATTGTAGAAGATATAATCAATAATATGAATAATCAAGATATAGTTTTACTTCAAAACACAAGGTATGAGGATTTGGATTCTAAAAAGGAAAGTTCTAATGATATAGAACTAGGAAAATATTGGGCAAATTTAGGCGATATTTTTATAAATGATGCATTCGGAACTTCGCACAGAGCACATGCTTCCAATGTTGGAATAGCATCAAATATCCCTAGTGGAATTGGTTTTCTTGTAGAAAAAGAATTAGAGATATTAGGTAATATAATTAATAAACCTAAAAGGCCTTTTATTTTAATACTTGGCGGAGCTAAGGTAAGCGATAAAATAGGGGTTATAGAGAATTTAGTTAATATAGCTGATTATATTTTAATTGCTGGAGGTATGGCATATACATTTTTAAAATCGCAAGGTATAAGTATTGGAAACTCTTTATTAGATGTTGATAGTATTGATTTTAGTAAAAATATTTTAGAAAAATATAGCGATAAAATAATATTACCTATTGATTCAGTTGTTGCAGAAAGTATTTCAGATAAAACTAACTATAGAACATGTTTTATAAATGAAATAAAGTACGATGAAATAGGGGTAGATATTGGACCGTTAACGTTGAAGTTATTCAAACATTATTTAGAAAAAGCGCAAACAGTAATATGGAATGGACCAGTTGGTATTTTTGAAATAGATAATTTTGCTAACGGAACTAAAAAATTATTACAAATATTAAAAGGAATCAATGCTGATGTAATACTTGGTGGTGGAGATACCGCTTCAGCAGCTATTAATATGGGTTACAAAAATTCATTTAAGCATATTTCAACCGGTGGTGGAGCATCTTTAGAAATGCTTGAAGGGAAAGCCTTACTGGGAGTTGAAATAATAGATGAAAGAAATAAATAAAGTAAAAAACAAATATAGTTTTATAATTTTGATATTTATAACAATATTGGTTTTATATTTTTCCCTGAAGGATAATTTTAATGGAATTTTAAATGTACTAATAAATGTAAATATTTTTTGGCTAATAATTGCAATCTTACTAATGATGGCATATTGGCTTTTTAGAAGCATACCAATATACATGTTTAGCAAAGAATTTAAGCCAGACTATAATTTTAAAAAATCCTTAAAATTAACAATGAAAACACAGTTTTTTAATGGTGTAACTCCTTTTGCAAGCGGAGGACAACCATTTGAAATATATTCACTAAAAAAAGATGGTATACCTATATCACAAGGAACAAATGTAGTTATTCAAAACTTTATAGTATATCAAATAGCACTAGTTTTTTTAGGAATATTTGGAATTATATACAATTATTATTATAATATTTTTACAGAAGTTGGAATATTAAAAAAACTTATAATTATAGGATTTATAATCAATTTAAGTGTTACTATAATTACTTTTATGATTGCTTTTTTAGAGGATTTTAATAATGTTGTAATAAGCTTTATTATAAACATTTTAA
>DUWA01000187.1 GCA_012840755.1 Mycoplasmatota bacterium
ATCTATTTCTTTTATATTTTCTATTGTATGTTTTTTTCTTTCGTACCACGATAAAGATTTATCAGGTTCAGTTGCACCCATTACTAAAGATTCAATATCTTCTCCAAACATTTCTTTTATATCATCATTAGTATATTTAGTATCTTCAACAACATCATGTAAATATCCAGCTGCGATAACATTTTCATCAAAACCATACTCTTTTAATATATTAGCGACATTAATAGGATGAATTATCATAGGTTTGTCTGGTTCGCTTTTTCTCACCTGTCCTTTATGAGCCTCTATAGCAAATTTTTTTGCTTTTTCAAGTATATTCAATATATCACCTCTAGTTTTAATTATAACATAATCTAGGATTAAAATTGACAAAAAAAGACACACTTTAAATACTTAAGTTTCATGTTCAAAATGTATCAAAATTACGAGTGTTTAATAAGTTCCACTTTATTCAATTTCGTTTTTTCATTAGTTTTAGAATCTTCTACTTCAAATAATTAACCATTAAATTTATTACCTATTATAATTATCTTTGGTGTTCCTAAAACATATACATCGTTTATCCTATTTCCAATAGTTAGATTATCTCTATCATCTATAATTGCAGAAACATTATTACTTAAAAGATATTTGTATAAATCTTCTACCTTTTCTTTATTGTTATCGCTATAGATTATTTGAACTTTATATGGTGCTATAGTATATGGTAGTACAAATCCTTTTATTTTATTATCAATTTTGATAACATTATTTTCTATTAAACAAGCTATTATTCTACCAAACCCTATTCCATAATACCCCAGTTTGTTTTCTCCAAATTCATTGTATAATATAACTTCATATCTTCAGAGTATTTAGTTCCTAGCTGGAAATTGTTTCCAAATTCAACTAAACTATATTCTTTTAATCATCAAATCCTAATTAGTTTAAAAAATGTTCTTTATTATCAAAATCCAAAACTTCTTTATTTATACCTATATTATTTATTTCATCATAAAGAATTTTATCTTCTCCCAACGGTGTTATTGCTCGAAATTCTTCGGATATGTGTCCTCCCATAAATTGTTGGTATTATTTTAATTTCTAGTCTTTTAAATATGTTTAAATATACTTGATGCATTAAATTATATGTTTTTTTCATATCCTCTTCTGTTTTATCAAACGAATATACATCCATCATTACAAAAGTTCTTGGTCTAAATAAATAACCTCTGTTCTGATTTCTTTTCTAAACTTTTCTCCTATTTGATAATATATAGCAAGTAATTTTTTATATGATACTAATCTATTAGCTCCAAATATAACAGCGCATTCCTCTGCTGTTGGCGCAAGTCCATCTTCTCCTAAATTATTAGCAACCGTAAACATAATATCATTTTGATTTGTATATAAGTTCCATCTATTTGATTGTTTCCAAATTTTTTTAGGTTGTATTTTTGGAAATTCAACTTGTATACAACCAATTTTATCCAATTCTTCAATAATAATATTTTCTACTATTCTTTCTAGTTTCGTCCATAGATTTCCATACCCATATATTTCACTTTGAAATTGATATAATTCTCCCAGCTTCATTAATATATCTTGACCAGTATGATTATTATCTATATATTCTAAATTAATTTTTTTAATATTTAATTTACTTAATCTTATTTTTATTTACTTTCTATAATCAAATTAAAGTTATATACCGGCCGCTTAAAATTTATTAAATCCATTTTCAAACATCCTTAC
>DUWA01000188.1 GCA_012840755.1 Mycoplasmatota bacterium
AATCTTTATCTAATACAAATTTAGAAGAAGGTAATGAATTTTAAAATATTATAAAAGACTATTTTAAATAGTCTTTTATCTTTTTAAATTCATTACCTTCTTCTAAATTTGTATTAGATAAAGATTCAAACAATTTCTTTTGTTCTTTAGATAGTTTAGTCGGAATTATTATGTTTAGAATAACATACATATCACCTGTTCCAGATGAATGAACCTTTGCTACTCCTTTTCCTTTTAATCTATGTTTATCACCACTTGAACTTCCTGCTGGTATAGATAGTTTAACATTACCATATATTGTTGGTATCTCTTTTTTTGTACCTAACACTGCATCAGTAATAGTAATTGGTAAAACTAAATATATATCGTTATCTTCCCTTTTAAATATAGGGTGTTCTTTTACATAAAACTCTAAATATATATCCCCGTTAGGGCCTCCGTTATTTCCAGCTTCACCTTTACCTGCTAGACGCATTTGATTACCTGTATTAATTCCCGCTGGAATCTTTATTTCTAAATCCTTGTTTTTATTAATTTTTCCAATTCCCTTACATGATTTACATCTATCTTTATATGTTTTACCTCTTCCAGAACAAGCAGAACATGTCGTTTTACTCATAAACGTTCCAAATAAGGTTCTTTGTTCAGTTGTGACTGTTCCATTTCCGTGGCAAACAGAGCAGCTTTCTTCTCCATGTCCACCCTTCCCTGAACAATCATCACATTTTTCATCAACATCAATATTAATTGTTTTTTTAGTTCCGAATACAGCTTCATTGAAATCAAGATAGATTCTAATTATAGAATCACGACCTTTTGTAGCTCTATTTGCAGACCTTGAGCCAAAATTAAACCCAAATCCTGCTTCTCCAAATATTTCACTAAAAATATCTGAAAAATCAAAGCCAGAAAAATCAAAACCTCCTGATCCAGTACCTTGACTAAATGCAGCGTGACCAAATTGATCATATTGTCTTCTTTTATCCGGATCAGATAATATTGCGTATGCTTCTTGAGCCTCTTTAAATTTTTCAGCCGCATTCTCTTCTTTTGAAACATCAGGATGGTATAATTTTGCTAGTTTTCGAAAAGCACTTTTTATTTCGGATTCAGAGGCGTTTTTACTCACACCTAATATTTCATAATAATCTCGTTTATTCATTTTACACCTTCTTACTATATAATTTTATATTAAAGATTTAAATTCTTCAATTATATTATCAAACATTTTAATTGCACTTTCTATTACTTTCTTATCATTCATGTCAACACCGGCAATTTTTAGTTCATTAATTGGGTAATCACTCCCACCTGTTTTCAAAAAATCTAAATAATCTTTTACAGAATTTTCTTCATTATTTAGGATTCTTTCTACAATATAACATGCAGCGGACAATCCAGTCGCATACTGATACACATAAAAACTCGTATAAAAATGAGGAATTCTTGCCCATTCATATTTTATTTGTTCATCTATAAAAACATTCTTTCCAAAATATTTTTCGTTTAATTTTAAATATATATCAGATATAAATTCGCTTGTTAAAATTTCACCATCTTCACATTTTTTATGTATTTGTTGCTCGAATTCAGCAAACATAGTTTGCCTATATATTGTAGCTCTAAATAGTTCCATAAGTTCATTTAATATAAATAACTTTTTGTTATTATTGTCAGTGTTTTTCAACATATGATTACATAAAAGTAATTCATTTACAGTGGATGCCACCTCTGCAACGAAAATTTTGTAATTTGCCTCATGATAATCATTATTTCTCTTTGAATAATAACTATGAATTGAGTGACCTAATTCATGGGCAAGTGTTGATACATCCTTTAGTCTATTTTGATAATTTAGTAATATATACGGATCTGAATCATAACTTCCCCATGAATAAGCTCCACTTCTTTTCCCTCTGTTTTCATATATATCTATCCAGTTTTCATTAAAAGCTTTATTGATGTTTTTTATATAATCCTCACCTAATATAGAAAGACTTTCAATAACTTCTTTCTTAGCTTTTTCGAATGAATATGTTTCTTCATATTCAACTAAGTTAACATATACATCATATAAATGTAATTCCTCAACATCTAGCATTTTCTGTTTTAAGTCATAATATTTGTGTAATATCTCTAGGTTTTCATTTACAACCTCGATTAAATTGTTATAAACATCTATAGGGATATTTCCGGAAAATAATTTCATTTCAAGAGAAGAATTATAGTTTCTTATCTTAGCTATAGCTTTTTCTGTTTCAATATGGCCTGACAAAGTAGATGCAAATGTATTTTTTAAATTAGAATAAGATTTATACATAGTATTAAATGCGTTTTTTCTAACTTCTCTATTTTTACTGTTTATAAATACATTATAATTAGAATCACTTAACTCTATATTATTACCATTTTCATCTGTAATAAAACCAAGCTTCATATCTGAGTTTCTAAGGTATGAGGCAGTTTTATTTGCATTACTTAAACTCATTGATAGACTAGATAATATTTTTTCTTCATTTTCGTTTAAAATATGTTTTTTTGCTCTAAACTCTTCTTCTAAAAAAAATTTATACTTTCTTAATTTTTCATTTTCATTTAAAAATTTTTCTACCTTACTATAATCATTTTTCAATATTTCAGGCACTATAAAAGAAGTAATCTCTTCAAAACTCATATATAGATTCTCTATTTTTCCCTTTAGTGTTTGAGTATCATTATTGGTTGTGTCCTCATCATTTTTCATACTTGCATAAATATATAAATTCTCTATTTTTCTTGAAACATTAAAATAATTTTCCAATAAATTATATAAGTTTTTAGAACTTTTCATTATTTTATTTTTATATTTTTTTACTAGTTCAAAATCTTTTAATGTATTATTATAATCTTCTTCCCAATCTTTAAAAGAATGATACATTTTTTGTAAATTCCACTTGTATATACTATCTACTTCATGTCTATCCAAAATTTTATTTTCCATATATCTCCTATCATTATGATATAAAGTTCTAGAAATCTAGAACTTTACACCTTTATTTTTAAATATTATTTTTCTTCATATTCAGCATCAATTACATCATCTTTTTTTTCAGTATCTGCTGTTTCATTATTAGTTTCAGCTTCTTGAGCTTTCTTAGCTGCTTCTTCATATACTTTAGTTGCTAATGCCATTGCAGTTTCATTTAATTTTTCTTTTGCTTCTTTTATTTTTTCTATATCATTTTTTTCTAAAGCTTCTTTTAAATCTTTAATTTGTTCATTAGCTTTTTCGTTATCTTTAGAATCAACTTTATCTCCTAAATCTTTTATTGCTTTTTCAGTAGCAAAAATTAATTGTTCTGCTTCATTTTTTAAATCTGCTTCTTCTTTACGTTTCAAGTCTGCTTCCTTATTAGCTTCAGCTTCTTTTATCATTTTATCTATTTCTTCATCGCTTAATCCAGTAGATCCTGTGATAGTAATAGATTGTTCTTTATTAGTGCCTAAATCTTTTGCTTTAACATTTACAATACCGTTTGCATCTATATCAAATGTAACCTCAATTTGTGGTACTCCTCTTGGTGCTGGTGGAATATTAGTAAGTTGAAATCTTCCAAGTGTTTTATTATCACTTGCCATACTTCTTTCACCTTGTAGTACATGGATATCAACAGCAGGTTGATTATCAGCAGCAGTTGAGAATACTTGACTCTTACTTGTTGGTATTGTTGTATTTCTTGGAATTAAAACTGTCATAACTCCACCTAATGTTTCAATACCAAGTGATAGTGGTGTAACATCTAATAATACAACATCATTAACATCGCCTGCTAAAACTCCACCTTGTATAGCTGCTCCCATCGCAACTACTTCATCTGGATTTACTCCCTTGCTTGGTTCTTTTCCAAGTTCTTTTTGAATAACCTCTTGAACTTTTGGTATACGTGTTGACCCACCTACAAGAATTACTTTATCTATATCATTTGCTTTTAAATTAGCGTCTTTAAGTGATTTTCTAACTGGTTCTAAAGTTGATTGAATTAGATCGTCAACTAATTCTTCAAACTTAGCTCTTGTTAATGTCATTTCTAAGTGTAATGGACCTGAATCTCCTTGTGATAAAAACGGTAATGAGATTTGTGTTGTAGTTACACCACTTAAATCTTTTTTAGCCTTTTCACTAGCATCTTTTAATCTTTGCATAGCCATCTTATCTTTAGATAGATCTACCCCATTTTCTTTTTTGAATTCTGCTACTAAGTAATCCATTATTCTTTGGTCAAAATCATCTCCACCAAGTTTATTATTTCCACTAGTAGATTTAACTTCAAAAACACCATCTCCAAGTTCTAGAATTGAAACGTCAAAAGTTCCTCCACCTAGATCATATACTAAGATTGTTTGATTAGTTTCTTGCTTATCTAAACCATATGCAAGCGCCGCTGCAGTTGGCTCATTAATAATCCTTTCAACTTCTAATCCTGCAATTTTACCTGCATTTTTAGTTGCTTGACGCTCTGCGTCATTAAAATATGCTGGAACAGTTATTACTGCTTTTGTAATTTTTTCTCCTAAATATGATTCTGCAGTTTTCTTTAAATCAGAAAGAATCATTGCACTAATTTCTTCTGGTGAATAGTCTTTCCCATTCACACTAACTTTTTCACTTGTTCCCATTAATCTTTTAATTGAATGAATTGTATTAGGGTTAGTAACCATTTGACGCTTTGCAGCGCTACCTATAATAATTTCTTCTCCTTTAAAAGCTACTACCGAAGCTGTAGTTCTATCTCCTTCGGCATTAGCAATTATTTTTGCCTCTCCACCTTCAAAAACTGAAACACAACTATTTGTTGTTCCTAAATCTATACCAATAATTTTTGACATATAATCACCTTTCCTTTTTTTATTCACTTACTTTTACCATTGCTGGTCGAATAACTTTTCCTTTCAATAAATATCCTTTTTGTAATACTTCGATTACCATCCCTGATTCAATACCTTCAACTTTTTCTTGAAATACTGCTTGATGATAAGTAGGATCAAATGGTTTATTTCTTCCATCAATTGCAACAACTTCGAATTTGTTTAGAATGCTAAGTAGATTTGTGTATATCATTTTAAACCCAACAAGGAATTTAGACAACTCATCTTCTAAATTGTTATCGTCTAAACTAATTGCTCTTTCAAAATTATCAATTACTGGAAGGATCTCTTTTATTATATCCTCATTACAAAATTTTAATAATCTTGATTGCTCATCTTCTAATCTTTTTCTAAAATTAATAAAATCTGCTTTACTACGTAATAATGATTCTTCCAGTTCTTTTATTTTATCATTAGCACTCTCTAGTTCATTATTTTCAGAACAACTATTAGATTCATCGCATTTCTTTTCTTTTTCTATTTTCTTTTTTTTCTTACAATCACTTTCATGAACTTCGTGTGTACAGCATTCATTTTCATGCTTTTGTGTATTCTCTTCACATTGCTCATGATTGCATTTGTTTTTATTTGTTTTTTCTTTCATATGCTCTCCTTCCATCATGGGCATTATTTATCATTTATATTCTCAGTTATAAAATTTAATAGCGTTGTTACCCTATCATATTCCATTCTTTTTGGTCCAATTATAGCTATTGTTCCTTCTTGACCATTACTATAATATTTTGCCTTAACTACAGTCACATCCTCATCAAAGTTATTTTCACTTCCAATATAAATGTTAATTCCATTATCCTCTTCTTTTATTTTGTTAACAATGTTTTTGTCTTCAAATTTCGAAATAATCTCCCTTACTCTTTTTACATCATCAAATTCTGGCTGTTTTAAAATATTACTAGTTCCTGATACTTTAACATTAAATCCTGTTTTAAAATCACTAAACGCATTGTAAAATGCATTATACAAGATTTCATGTTGCTTAACATATTGCCCTATTATAGGTTTGATTTCATATTCTAAAATTGTGCTAACATCATTTATTGGTGTACCTACGATAAGTTTATTTATCAAATCAATTGTTTGTTTGATATCATTTAATGATACTTTTGATTCCATTACAACATGTTTGTGTTCCACATGCCCTTTATCAGTTATAATAAGGACTACTAATTTACACTCATCTATAGGAACAGCCTCTATTTTAGAAACTTTATTATCACATGATGATTTTCCTAAAACTAAGGATGTATAACTAGTAAGTTCTGATATTATTTCTAAACTTCTCAAAATCACATCATCTAACATAAGAGATTTGTTGCTAAAAATTGTCTGCAATTTTAACATATCTTTTTCTTCCAAATCTTTTGGTTTCATTATATTATCAACATAATATCTATAACCTTTTTCGCTTGGAATTCTACCAGACGATATATGTGTCTTTTCTATTAATTTATTTTCCTCTAAAAAAACCATTTCATTTCTAATTGTTGCAGATGAACAATTGAATTTTTCACATAATGAACTAGAACTTATTGGATGAACAGTCTTAATATACTCTTCAACTATTACTTTAAGTAATTCCTCTTGTCTTTTATTAAGCATAACACACCTCTTTTAGCACTCTTTATTGATGATTGCTATTTCATTATACTATTGTATTCTAGCAATGTCAATATATGAGTGCTAAAAATTTATTTTTTTGTAAATTATTTTTTAAAATATAATGTTCATAATATAATTGGGTGGTAAAGTGATTATATTTGAATATAT
>DUWA01000189.1 GCA_012840755.1 Mycoplasmatota bacterium
CAACTAATATATATAGTAAAAACGTTAGTTCTTTTTTTATTTTTTTCGATTTTAATAAGAAAATAATATAATAAAGTAAATATTCAATAGTTAAAAATATAGGATTAAGTTCATAATATGAAGCAAAATATAAAATCAAACATGAAGAAAGCATAAATATACTTAAATGTCTTTTCTTAATATATGCGATTACTAACGGTATATTATAAATAATAAAGGGTAACTTATATGAAAAATCATATCCAAAACTTATTACTAAATAAAATGATGTTAATAACGCAAGATCTAAAAATAAATTGTTTTCTTTTTTATCTACGTTGTATGTATAAGTAATATAAAACAGATATACAAGAAGTGGAAACATGATAAAAATTATATCAATAAATATTATTTGAAATAAATTCATAATATCACCTCAAGTAAATTGTACTAGATAAAGAGGTCATATTTTGTCGAAAAAAAAATGTTTGGTGCATTTTTTGACTATTTTAGACATAAAAAAGACTAGTTTAGTCTTTTAAGTCTTTGATACATTTTTCTAAAGTTTTTGCATTTGCACCAATTACAATTTTTAATTGGTTATCAATCTCTACTATGCCCTTAGCACCTAGTTTTTGTATTAAATCTTTATTTACAACTTCAACGTCTTTAAGATTAACAATAAACCTTGATTTATTAAATTCATAGTTAACTATATTTGATTTCCCACCCAATGCCTCTACTAATCGGTTGGCTTCAAATTTAAAATCCTTTTTTTTAGATCTAGTAATTGCTAAAGCAATTATAATTAACAACAAAATTATTATTACATATTCATAATTCATATCATCACCAAGATAATTATACTATATTTAATATTTTTTTAAAACCTTTTTTAATTTTAAATAACTTAGTTGTAGAAAAATTATAATTAGTGTAAGATAATAACAGGTGATTATATGAAAAATATTTCTAAATATAAAATTAGTAAATGGATATTAATACCTATATTAATACTTGCACTAATTAGTATAATAACTATTAGTAGTGCAGAACACCTTTTAAATGATGGTGGAAATTACGCTATAAAACAGTTTTTTTGGTATATATTAGGTTTTGGCCTAGCATATTTCATAATGTTTATAGGAAATGATTTTTTATATAGAAATTCATGGTTCTTTTATATTTTAGGAGTTTTGTCACTTGTTTTATTATTAATTTTTGGTACACCTTTAAACGATGCTAAATGTTGGTTTATAATTCCAGGAGTTGGAACTATACAACCAAGTGAATTTATGAAAATAATTTTAATTATAATAATTGCTTCAATGATAAATAAATTTAATAGAAATTTTCCTGATCCATCAGTAAAAGAAGAGTTTATTTTTTTGATAAAGGTTGGAGTTATCGTTGCAATTCCTTCATTATTAACATTTCTACAACCTGATACTGGAGTTGTATTGATTTATTTATTAATAACATTTGTAATGTTATTTATATCTGGTATTAGATATCGATGGTTTATAATTTTATTTGCGATATTTGCTTTATTTATAATTGTAGTTTTGGGAATATATTTTATAAGTAATGATTTGTTTGTCAAGATATTTGGAACTAGTTTTTTCCTACGCGTTGACAGATTATTAGACTGGAGTAATAAAAGTGGCTTTCAATTAGAAAATGGAATGAGTGCTATCGGTTCTGGGGGAATGTTTGGTTACGGATACAAAAATACTCCTATTTACTTTCCAGAGCCACAAACAGATTTTATATTTGCTGTATATGCTAGTAATTTTGGCTTTATAGGAAGTGTTTTTTTGATTTCATTAATAGCACTTTTTGATATAAGACTTATTATCCTAGCAAATAAAAACAACTATAATATTAACAAATATGTTATTTCTGGTATTGTTGGTATGCTTTTGTATCAACAAATTCAAAATATTGGTATGACCTTTGGTATTATGCCAATAACAGGTATTACATTACCATTTATTAGTTATGGTGGATCTAGTTTGTTAAGTTATATGATTATGTGTGGTATTATTTTTAACATTTCGAATCAGGAAATGAGGTTTACAAACTAATTTGACATATTATCCAATATTTGCTAGAATATAAAACTGTTGATTATTTTAGATAGGTTGGAGTAATATGATTCAATTGTTTGTTGATACATTTATTAATAGTAATTATATTTTAGATATAATAAGTATTAAAATTTCATTAAAATTTTTTAAAAAAATAAATAAATAATAAAAACTCTTATATGATATTATATTTATCTCATATAAGAGTTTTTTTTACAACAATGGTGAGAATATTCTTACAATGGATTCAATAAGTTTTTGAATTTTATTTCTTTTTTTCCATTTCTCCCATAAAACCTCTTTTGAATTGCTTAAATCGGTTTCATAATCTTTAATTAGGTCTTTTATTGTATTATCTAAATATAATAATACTGTTACTTCAAAATGAAGTTCAAAACTTCTATAATCAAAATTAACAGTACCTACACTAGCTATATCATCATCTATAATAAAAACTTTACTATGTATAAATCTTTTGTTATATTTATATATTTTAACTCCAGCTTCTAACAATTCACTAAAATAGGCTTCTGTTGCTTTATATATAGTTGTTTTTCCCTTATCATGTAATCCTGGAACAATAATTCTAACATCTATTCCAGATAGTGCCGCAATCTTAAGAGCAGAGATTAATTCCACATCTAATATAAGATATGGTGTTGTTATCCAAACCCTTTCATTCGCTTCATTAATCATTTTAAAATAAGAGTGCTTAATTACATTAAAATTTTTATCTGGTCCATCTTCAACAATTTGAACCAAACTATTTTTATTATCAACCGTGTGTTTAATTAAAAACTTATCTGTATCTAAAATTTCACCAGTGGAATTGTACCAATCTTTTAAGAATATCAAATTCAAATCGGTAACTGCACTTCCTTCAAGTAATATATGTGTGTCTCTCCAAAATCCATAATATTTATCTAAATGCAAGTATTCATCGCCTATGTTTATTCCGCCAGTTAAGGCAACTTTATTATCTATAA
>DUWA01000190.1 GCA_012840755.1 Mycoplasmatota bacterium
GCTAGCTTATGATTTTTTAGCATATTGCAGACCTTCAAATCTTCTAAAACTATGACTTGGTTTTCGTTTATAATTTTAGAAGATAATTTATGCAGAAAATCTTTTCTTTGATTTGAGATTTTTTCGTGTAATTTAGCAACTTTCTTTCTAGCCTTTTTTCTGTTATTACTTCCTTTTTTCTTTCTTGATAAGTCTTTTTGTAGTTTTGCTAGTCTTTTTTCTGATTGTCTCAACCATTTTGGATTACTAAAAACTTCTCCGTCACTTGTTATTGCGAAATCTTTTAGCCCTACGTCTATTCCTACTTTTTTATCTATTGTAGGTAATTGCTTGTTCTCTGTATCTACCAATATTGATATATAATATTTTTCAGTTGCGGTTTGTGATATAGTACAAGATTTAATAGTTCCTACAAATTCTCTATGTTGCTTTATTTTTATCATAGATTTTAACTTGGGTATTTTTATATATCCATTTTTAATACTCACTGTTCCCTTTTGATTATTTGTTGTGAAGCTATGTCTATTCGTTTTCTTACTTTTGAATTTAGGAAATCCTACTGATTTATCTCTAAAGAAGTTTTTATATGCTTTTTCTAAGTTCATTTGAGCATTTGCTAAAGCTAGACTATCTACTTCTTTAAGCCATGTATATTCTTTTTTGTATTCAGCTGGTGTCGGATATTTAATTTTTTTAATGTCTAAATCTTTATTTTCTTTATAAGACTTAATTCTATCAGCTAACATTTTATTATAGATAAACCTAGTACAACCAAAAGTTTTAGCTAAGTATTCTCTTTGTTCTTTATTAGGATATATCCTATATTTATATGCTTTTAACAAAATCCACACCTCACTTCACTTTCTGATTTTCAATATATTTTCTAACTGTATCTATAGTTGCTCCACCTGTTGTAAGTAAACAGTAGCTTCTACTCCAAAAACATTCTTTCCATAATTGCTTTCTTATTTCTAAAAATTCTTTTTTTATCAATCTACTACTTGCACTTTTATAAGCATTTATGAATTTTGATATTTCTGTATTAGGCTGACCTCTGAATAATAAGTGAATATGGTCATTATCGTGATTCCATTCTTCTAAAATGATATTATATTTAGGACTTATATACTCAAATATTTCTTTTAGCCTATTAGATATATCGTTGTTTATAACTTTCCTTCTGTATTTTATAACTAATACTAAGTGATAATTTAACAAGAATACTGAATGATTATTTGTGTCTAGGTTCATTGCATTATACTCCTTTATCAATATTGCTACTGATTTTATAATACAACATAATTCTAGGTATTTCAATCTTTTTTATTCAGGCATTTAACCCGAATAAAAAAGATGTTATCCATCTCCCACCTAAAGAGGATGGGAGAATTTCACATCGATACGTTAAAAATTTTCATTCACTTCTATATCCTCCACTTTGTTTATATGATATAGTTATGCAGTTTCTTTATCTACTAAATATATATACAAATAAATCAAACCTTTA
>DUWA01000191.1 GCA_012840755.1 Mycoplasmatota bacterium
AAAATACTAGTGAAATAATTGATTGTTTAAATTTTATAAATGATCAATATAAATTTAACAATAAAGTAAATGTGGATATAGAGTTAAATCCTATTAAATTATAGAAAATTTATCTGAAATGATATATAATTAAAAAGGTGATATTATGAATATTGAAAATGTAAACGTAGATAAAGAGATAAAAATAATTTTTATGGGAACACCTGAGTTTAGTGTTCCTGTATTAGAAGGTTTAATTGAAAAATATAAAGTTAGAGCTGTAGTAACTCAACCTGATAAGAAGGTTGGGAGAGATGGTATTATATCCTTTTCTCCAATTAAGAAAGTTGCTCAAAAACATACTATTTTAGTATTACAACCGGAAAAAATAAAAAATGAATATCAAGAAATAATTGATTTAAGAGCAGATTTGATCATCACATGTGCATATGGACAAATTATCCCTAAGGAATTACTTGATGCACCAAGATTGGGTTGTATTAATGTACACGCCTCTCTTTTGCCAAAACTAAGGGGTGGTGCACCAATACATAAGGCAATAATAGATGGCTATAGTAAAACAGGTATAACCATTATGTATATGAATGAAAAAATGGATGCCGGAGATATTATAAGTCAGAAAGAAATAAAAATTGAGGAAAATGATACTGCTTCAACTTTACATGATAAATTAAAAATTTTAGGTAGAGATTTACTGCTTGAAACACTACCGAGCATAATTGATGGAACTTCTACAAGAACCAAACAGAACGAAAACGAAGTAACTTATGCATTTACTATTAAAAGAGAAGATGAGAAACTTGATTTTAATAAAACAACAAGGCAAATATATAATCAAGTAAGAGGACTAAATTCATGGCCTGGTGCTTACTGTTTATATGAAGGTAAAATATTAAAAATATGGGGATGTTATCAAAGTTATGAGATTTATCCTACTGCTTTTATAGGAGAAATAACAAAAATCTATAAAGACGGATTTGGTGTAAAAACATCAAATGGTGAAATTGTTATAACAGAAGTTCAATTAGAGGGCAAAAAAAGAATGTCAGCAATAGAATTTATTAATGGATTGCCTAATAAAGAAAAATTAATAGGCAAAATATTAAGTTAGTAGGTGTAGAAATGTTTAAAGATTTTATTGAATTTATAAAAAAAATTAAAGAATGGTATAAAAATCCGAAATACAAATCATTAGTACAATTAGGTTTTTGTATGTTTTTTCTTATTTTTATTATTATAATATTTAGAATAGATAGTAATATGAGTGATACTAGAGGAAACTATAATTCAAAAGATGGATTAAACAACAATATTATAGGAAAATATTTTAAGTATGATTTTAAATATGAATTTTTATCGCCTGATAACAGTTATGAAATAATTGGAACGAATAACAACAAAATAATTACATATTCGGAAGATTATAATGATATTTTATTTTCGGAAGATCAAATAAAAAAAATTACTACATCATTAGATTTAAATAATTTATATGAAGTTTCTCTAAAATCAGAAATCTTATATAAAACAGAGTATTCCAATGGAGATAAAGACATTGCTTATCAATTTAAAAATTTAGATTTAACAGATGATAAAGATAATTTATATAATGTAGTATTCAAGTGGATTTCTAATGAAATTAAATTTGTTACTATCGAATTTAATGATTCATATTTAATAGATAATAATGGTAATTTGTATAATAAAATAAATATATATATTACCAACATAGTGAAGTGAAGAGAGTGATTTATGGATATTTTAATTTTAATACTAATTATATCTATTGTTCTTATTTTTCATAAAAGAACATTTAGTGGATTTATATACACAATAATAGTAATAGATCTGTTTTTGCGCATTATTAATTTTGTAAAAATAAATTTAGCAAAAGATGAATTTTATGCAATACTTGATCATTTGCCAATAAGTATTCCAAATATAATAGACAAATATACCAATGGGGTTTTAAATACTATATTAATATGGTTGATTGCAATAGCTTATATAATTTTTGAGTATTATTCAATCAGAATTTTAATTAAGAAAAAATAGATACATATGTATGTATTTATTTTTATTTTAATGTTATTCATGGTATAATTTAAACAGGTGATATTATGTATGAATATATAAAAGGAATA
>DUWA01000192.1 GCA_012840755.1 Mycoplasmatota bacterium
AAATTATAATTTTATTTCAGATAAAGACATTTAATAAGTTTATCAGATTATGTACTTTATATAAATATTGTTAAAATACCAATGTTAATTGGTGAAGGTTTAATAAACAAATATAAAATTTGAAAAATTATAAAAGGTGATAATATTAAAGAAAATGAAATGATTAAATTATATGATTTGATAATTAGCTGGAATTCAAATGCTACTAGTTATTTTAATGGTACTACACCAATGAAAATTAATGAAGATTATATCGTATTTTTGAAAAGAAATCCAAATCTGAGTGTTAAAGATACATATATATTTAGTACTATGAAATATGGTCATACTATAACTTCAAAAGAGAGTAGGTATTTACACAACTATGAACAATATACTCTTACACTAAAAGAAATAAGTAATTATGATTTTGTTTTTCTACTGGTACATCTAATTAGAATATAGAGAAAATTTCAGAAATAAAAACTAATATTATTAAAACATTAGTTGAATTTTAAAAGATATTATCAAGATAAATAAACATTTTATTTATCATTTTTTCATATATTTTATTAGGTGAACAATGTGAACAATATAATATTTAGTATAATTTTAACAACAATTGCTTCATTTTCAACATTATTTGGATTATTTGTATTATTACTTTCTAGGAAAAGACAGAAATTTATTATAGTTAACTCTATTTTTTTTTCGACGGGAGTTATTTTAAGTGTATGTTTTAACGAACTTCTTCCAGAATCATTAAATTTAATAGGGAATCATTTTCCCATTATGTATAAAATTTTAATTGTGTTATTATTTTCTTTATTAGGTTTTTTTATTGCATTTTCAATAGATATGTTAATACCTAATAAATTTAATAATATTGATTCAAATAACACATTAATATATAGAGTAGGGATAGTGTCAATGATAGCGTTATTTGTTCACAATATTCCAGAAGGAATTGCCACATTTTTAGCCGCTTCTGCAGATATAAGCAGTGGTATTCCTTTAATAATATCTATCGCAATGCATAATATCCCAGAAGGGATAAGTATATCAGTTCCAATTTATTATGCTACGAATAGTTTTAAAAAATCTTTTAAATATACTTTTATATCAGGCACAGCAGAGATATTAGGAGCTATTATTGCATATTTAGTATTAAAAAGATTTATAAATGATTTTTATATGGCAATTATTTTATTATTAACGTTTGGAATAATGCTACACGTATGTCTTTTTGAACTTCTACCGTCTATTAAAAATTATAAAAAAAGAATAATTAATTATTTTTTCTTTATTTTAGGTTATTCATTAATAATTTTTTTGCATGCCATATTTAAATAGGAGATTAACACAAAAAGAGACTGATATTGGTCTCTTTTCGCAGGGTTTTATCTACTCAAGTTCAAATGACTTACTTGAATCATGCTCTAATTCAAATGATCTAGTTTCATTTTCGAAGCCGATATTTTTATCATTTGACTTATTGGATTTATGGTTATTAGATTTTTTATTACTTGAAGTATTAGTAGATCTAGTACCACAATTTCGTAGATTATTATTCTTATTCTTTTTCATTTTAATCACCCATTAATATAATGGTTAATTTTATTTAAATTATTCCTTAAAAAAATAAGTTTAAAAATAGAATAAAATGTAGAAATATGGGAATACTATTTTTAATTAATTGTGTTTTTAATTTATATAAACACTAACTATATATAGGGGAAATTAAGCAATAGATTACTAATCAACAAGTTGACATAATATACATTATAGTAAGTTCTAAGTTTTGTAATAATAGATTGTTTTTGGTTATTTAAAGACGTTTTTTAAATTATCTATTGAGTATTTTATCTAACAATCAGCTTATTATAGATATTAAATAAGTTAATCATTTCCCATAAAACATATAATTTAATATT
>DUWA01000193.1 GCA_012840755.1 Mycoplasmatota bacterium
AACAAGTAATCTTTCACATAGTCTATTATTTCCTGTGCACCATAATAAGGATATTCACCTTTAAAATTCGTGCGTTGCATAGTTGACAAAGGTTTCCGATTTTTATCATAACACTCTATAATTTCTTTAAGTTTATATTTTTTAAATTTCATACCCTATTGCCCCCAAAACTTTCCTTATTTCTTCATCAAGTTCCTGAGACCTTTTCATATGTTCAGATAATTCACTAGTTAATTTAGTCATTTTTTCTTCAAATGGTATTCCATCATCCTCTACTTCCTCTGTTCCAACATATCTTCCTGGTGTTAAAACATAATTATTACTTTTTAATTCTTCTAAATTTGCTGATTTACAAAATCCTAATATATCTTCATAATTTTCATTATTTCTCCAATTATGATAAGTGTCAGATATTTTTGAAATATCTTCTTTTGATAATTCTCTAACTTTTCTATCTACCATAAAACCTAAGTTTCTAGCATCTATAAATAATATTTTGTTTCTATTATTTTCATTTTTATTTCTTCTCATAATCCATAAACAGCATGGTATTCCTGTTGCGTAAAATAGTTGTGATGGCATAGCAACAATACATTCTACTACATCACCTTCTATCATATTTTTTCTTATTACGCCCTCATTAGAGGTATCACTAGATAACGAACCATTTGCAAGTACTGTTCCGGCAACTCCCTTTTCAGGTGACAAATGATGTAGCATATGTTGCAACCAAGCATAATTGGCATTCCCTGTTGGTGGTACTCCGTATTTCCATCTTAAATCATCTTTAAGTTTTTCACCACCCCAATCAGAAATGTTAAATGGAGGATTTGCTAAAATATAATCTGCTTTTAGATTTTTATGGAGATCATTGTGAAACGTGTCTGCATTGTGACTTCCTAAATTGCCGTCTATTTGTCTGATTGCTAAATTCATTTTTGCTAATTTCCAAGTTGTTGGATTTAATTCTTGTCCATAAATAGCAATATTATTTATATTTCCTTGATGTTCTTTAATGAATTTTGTTGATTGAACAAACATACCACCAGATCCACAAGCCGGATCATATACTCTTCCGTTGTATGGTTCTATCATTTCTACTAATGTTTTAACAATACACGCTGGCGTATAGAATTCTCCACCACCTTTGCCTTCCGCTGATGCAAATTTACTAATGAAATATTCATAAACTCTTCCTAGCATATCCATTTCTTGAGCTTTATCAGTTCCGATTTCTAAATTGGTAAATAACGTTACTAATTCTCCTAATCTTGTTTTATCTAATTCGGGTCTTGAATAATTTTTATTAAGAACCCCTTTTAAACTAGGATTTTCTTTTTCAATTTGCTCCATAGCATTATCTATTGTTTTTCCAATTTCAGGACTATTAGCATATTGTTTTATATGATTCCATCTTGATTCCTTTGGAACCCAAAATATATTTTCTGATGTATATTCATCTATATCTTCTTCATCTGCGTACTGTTCACTTTTTAATTCTTCATATTTTTTTTCAAATGCGTCAGATACATATTTTAAGAAAATCAAACCTAAAGCAACGTGCTTATACTCTCCAGAATCCATACTTCCTCTTAATTTATCTGCTGCTAACCATAATTTATCCTCATAACCTAATATTGTACTACCACTATTATTCATATAAATAACTCCTTTACTAATCTATTACTATACAAATTATAACATTTTTTTACATATTTTAACAATTTTTTATAATTGTATTTAGAAGAGTATCAAATTTCAAACATCAAAATTCTTGAAATCTTCTTTAACTCCCCATCTAGGATTACTATATAATAGTGCTTCAATTTTAACAACTTCTTTAAATGGTATTGAAACTAAATCAAATTCCTTGTTTTCTTTTCTTCCTATTCCTACATAAATATAAGTATCATTTTGATCGTATTCAAAAACAGAATATCCTATTATTTCATTACCATTGTTTAAATGAATTTTAACCTTCATCCCATTAGTTTTAAAGGCATTATCAAATGTAAGATCGATTTTTTCTTTTATAGTACCATTTAAATA
>DUWA01000020.1 GCA_012840755.1 Mycoplasmatota bacterium
AATTTATCTAGTGAAAGTATTGCACTAGACAATGTAAGTTTAGACATAAAAGAAGGAGAAATTGTTGTTATACTAGGACCAAGTGGGAGTGGTAAATCAACAATGTTAAATGTTTTATCAGGAATAGATAATCCAACTAAAGGAAAAGTAATATTTGAAAATCATGATATTTCAAAACTTAGTTCTAATGAGCTGACTAAATATAGAAAAAACAATTTAGGATTCATATTTCAAAGTTATAATTTAATTTCTAATTTAACAGTAAAAGAGAATATTGAACTAGGCTCACATTTATCTACTAATCCATTAGATTTTAAAAACGTTATTAATATAGTTAATCTTAAGAGCCATGAAAATAAATATCCATATCAGTTATCGGGTGGGCAAATGCAAAGAGTATCTATAGCAAGAGCAATTGTTAAAAATCCGAAAGTCTTATTTTGCGATGAACCAACAGGAGCATTAGATGAGGAAACTGGTAAAAAAGTGCTTGAGTCATTACAAGAGATAAACTTAAAGTATAAGACAACTATAATTATAGTTACACATAATCCTAGTATAGCTAATATGGCTCATACTGTTGTAAAAATGAATAGCGGAAAAATAATTGAACTTATACATAATGAAAATATAATGAGTGCTAAAGATTTGAGGTGGGCATAATGTTACTTTTTATAAATGCATTAAAAGGACTTAAAAAGAAAAAAATCCAAATGTTAGGGATAATTTTAATGGTAATGTTATCTACTGCAATATATACATCTATGAATGTTGCTTTAGACAGATTGGAAAACCGTTATTATAATTATTTGGATGAACAAAAAGTAGAGGATATTAGTTTTGATGTAAAAATTGATTATAATAAAGATGTTACTTTAGAAGATATTGATTATTTAAAAAAAGAAAGATTTACAAATATAACAGATGATGAAAGTAAATTGTTAGAAGCTTATATTGGTGCTATAACAAATAATAATTTTACAGTAGAGCTTACTAATAATATTGAGATGTTATTTAAAAAATATGATGCAAACGAATATATTGAAATAAAGAAATTAGATATACTTGCTAAAAAATATGATTTTGTTTATGAAAAACAATCATCAAAAACTTATAAGCAAGATAAAACTTTTATTAAAATTATACCGTATAGTGTAGATAAAAAAATAAATGTTACTTATTTAATTGAGGGAAATCTACCAGTAAATGAAAACGAAATTACAATGTTACCAAGATATGCAAAAATTCATAATTTAAAAATTGGTGATTATTATGAAATTGGAGATACATCTTATAAGATTGTCGGGTTTACATATGCTCCTGACTATATATATCCATTAATTTCTTATAGTATGCCTATATTTGATGAAAAGAATAATAATGTTATTTTTATGAATGAAGAAAGTTATAAACTAGCAAAAGGTATAACTGAAGAGACATATTCAATTAAATATAATTATCCAGTAGAAGTAAATATATCAGCTTTATTTGATCGTGAACCAAATGATGATCCTATAGCAAATATGTTTAGGGAACAAGCTAATACCATATCATTGAACGAAGGAACAATTACAAGAACGATGAGAATTAATGCTTTACAAATGGAATTCGCTTCTAATCGTTTATTTGCTGAGTATTTCTTATATGTTTTATTAGGTGTTGCTGTGTTTATTATTTTAATAATAACTAAGAAAAGAATTGATGATGAAAGACTACAAATCGGTGTTTTAAAATCCTTAGGATATCAAAAATGGAGTGTTGCTATTAGTTATCTTGTTTATCCGGTTATAGGTTCTTTAATAGGTGGAGTATTAGGTTATTTAATAGGTATATCGTTAAATGGCTCTTTAGCTAGTATGTATGTTAACTATTACACAGTGCCATTATCTGGTTTTAGTATAAATATTAAATATTTAATTATAGCTATTTTTATACCAATGGTGGTTTTATCATTATTAAGTTATTTAATTGCCATTTTTATGTTAAGAAAAAAACCTCTTGATTTATTAAAAGAAGGAAGCAATCTACGAGTTAACTTTTTTAGTAAAATTGTAAATAAAATAACTAGTATCTTTCCATTTAAGTACCGTTTTAAATATGCCTTAGCTTCACGTTCACTAGGAAAACTCATAGTTGTTACACTAACCTCTTTTGCAACTGGTATGTTGATAGTTCTTACATTAATAGGATCTAATTTATTTAATTCTATGATTGAGAAAACTTTTGAATCAATGGATTATAAATATATAGTATTAATGAATCAAAATATGACAGGTACTAGTGATGAAGATGATTTAGTTTTAATGACAGAATTTACAATCATGGAAATAAAAGACAGTGAAGGAAAAAATAAAAAAATAGATAAAGACCAGACTATCTCATTAATCGGACTTGATAAAAAAATGAATTACTTAAACCCGTTAGATGAAAAAGGAAATAATATAATAGATCCACTTAAAGAAGATGAAATCATTATTAACACTAACATGGCAGAAGTAATGAATATTTCAATTGGCGATACATTGGTGTTTAATTATCCAAACAATGTTATTTCGTATAAAGTTTCAAATGTGTTTGAATCATATATGGATATGCAAGCGTATGTACTAAGAAGTGACCTTAGTAGTAAACTTGGATTCCCAAATAGTATGTATAATGGTAAGTATAGTATAGATGATAGATACAATAATTTAACAGATGATGACATTGATTCAAAATATATTTCATATGTATTAAATATTTCTGATTTAAGAGAAAATATTGAAAGTCAAATGAGTAAATTTAACAGTAGTGTATATTTTGTTATTGCGTTTGCATCAACTATGGCATGTATTATCATAGGGGTTATAGCTAATATTGTAGTTGAGGAAAATAAAAAAACAATATCGCTTATGAAGGTAATTGGTTATGAAAATAAGGAGATAACTTCAATTGTTTTAAATATATATACTCCATTTGTAATAATTGCTTATTTACTATCTATTCCTGCTATGACAAAATTATTAAAGTATATTATTAATCAAATAGTAGGAGATATGAATATGGCAATTCCAGTACAGTTAGATCCTATTATGGCAATAATAGGTTTAATTGGACTATTAACAGCGTATTTTATAGCCATTAATTTATCACGAAGAGTATTAAATAAAGTACCTTTAGCGACAGCGCTTAAAAGAGAGTAGGTGAATTATGGGAAATATTATAGAAATTAAAAATGTGTTTAAAACTTACAATACAGAAAATATATTTACGCATGCTTTAAATAATGTTGATTTTAAAGTAAAAAAAGGAGAAATAGTTGTTATTTTAGGTGCTAGTGGGAGTGGGAAAACGACGTTATTAAATGTTATATCAGGACTTGATAAGGTAACTAGTGGAACTATTGTTTATGAAGGTAAGGACATAACAAATTTAAAAGATAAAAAAATAACAAGATTTCGTAAAGAAAATTTAGGATTTATTTTTCAAACATATAACTTATTGGAACATTTAAATGTATATGAAAACGTTTTGGTAGGAGCTAAATTAGGTAAAGAAAAAACTAATATAAATGAAATTATAAAAACAGTTGGGCTTGATGTTCATAAACATAAATATATGCATGAATTATCAGGTGGAGAACAGCAACGTGTTTCAATAGCAAGAGCACTAGCAAAAAATCCACAAGTAATGTTTTGTGATGAACCAACAGGTGCATTAGATGAAAAGACTGGAAAAATAGTCTTAGAATCTTTAATTGACGTTAATGAGAAATTTAATACAACTATGATCATTATTACACATAATCCAGGTATTGCCTTGATTGGAGATAGAATAATAAAGATGAATAGTGGAAAAATAGTTGAAGAAATAATTAATGAAAAAAGAACAAAACCGAATGATATACCTTGGGGGTAAAATAAAAAAGATTTAAAATCCTGTTTTAAATCTTTTTTTGTTTTTATTATTTTTTTTAAACAACCCTTTATTATATCTTCACCTGAAAAACCAATTAAATAACCAAAATTAATTAAATTGGATAAAATAAGTTTAATTCTTTCTTCATTAAAGTCTTCGATTATTAATAAGGCTTCTTTATATAAGTTTATAAATTGTAATATAATATCTCTTTCATTTATTAACTTAAAATCATCAAAAACCTTATCTAACTTCTTGTTTTCATCATAAACTACTTGGAATTGTTTCACACTTTATATCTTATTTTTCTATAATAATAATATTATTTTTTAATTTAATTCCTTGATAACTATCTCTTCTTTTTAATTCTTTGTCAATTTCGTTTAGAACACAGAATTTTTTAATTAACCAGTTAGGTTCAACTAAATCATTGGTATTTGGATCACCCGTAATTCTATTTATTACTATTTCTGGTCTAAGTAATTCTAACTGATCACAAACAATATCCACATATTCTTCTCTAGATAATATTTTAAATGGTTTTTTTTCAAAATCATGTGCCATTTTTGTATTTTTTAAGATATGAAGCATATGAATTTTAACTCCCTGGATGTCTAAATTATTTAAATATTTAATAGTATCTAACATCATCTCTTTAGTCTCATAGGGTAATCCATTAATTATATGAACAACTACATTAATGTTTTTCTCTCTTAATTTTAAAACCATGTCATGAAAACATTCTAAAGTGTGACATCTGTTTATAAGTTCAGATGTTTTTTCATGTATTGTTTGCAATCCAAGTTCAACAGTCAAGTATGTAGTTTTAGAAAGGTTATGTAAATAATCTATACACTCATCGCTTATAGCATCACACCTAGTTGCAATAGACAGTCCAACAACATTATCAATAGCAAGTATTTTTTCATACTTTTCTTTTAAAACATCAAGTGGTGCATATGTATTTGTATGTGCTTGAAAATAACCGATATATTTACTCTCTGGCCATTTTCTGTGTAGCATTTTTTTAATATATTCAAATTGTTCTAATAAATCATCATTCTTATTACCAGCATAATCTCCACTTCCTAAATTAGAACAATAAGTACAACCTTTAAACCCTACTGTTCCATCGATGTTTGGGCATGTGAAACCAGCATTAAGACTTACTTTAAACACTTTCGAACCAAATTTATTTTTATAAAAGTAATCAAGAGTATGATATCTTTTATTTGTATTACTATATATAAAATTTTTCATATTACCTCCAAAGTAAACTAATTATATCATTAAATATTAATTGTGTGAAACTAATGTTAAAAAAACAAAAATAATTTGTATAATTTTTTTTTGTTTGATATAATTATAATGGAGGTTAGAATATGAAAAATCATAAATTATTTAAGGTGATATTACTAAGTTTTTTGTTTTATGTAATACTCACATGGTTAATACCAGCTGGTAGTTATTCGGGAACAACATTTACGCTTGGGTCAACAATTCCAGTAGGAGTGTTTGATATTTTTAAATCAATACTATCG
>DUWA01000194.1 GCA_012840755.1 Mycoplasmatota bacterium
AGCTACAATTCTTCTTATTATACTCATATAATTATAATAAGGGGTTGTTTATATGAATAAGTTAACAAACTGTGCGACAATCAATGGAATTTATAATAATTTAGAAACAATTATTCAATCAAATATTGTTAGCGTTTCCTTAATTAATAATTTAGAGATTTCTAAATGTTCGAATAAAACTTTATGGGCAAGTGGTACTTTAAGATATACTATTACAATAAATAATATTTCAGACACAACTTTAAATAATATTGTAATAACCGATATTCTAAATCCAGAATATATTTCATTGATTGTCGAGAGTGTTAGAATAAATGGGGTTCCGGCAGGTTATGATATTTTAAAATACAATAAGAATAATGGGACAATGATAATTAATATACCAAATATAGATGCAAATGAATGTATTGAAACAGATTTTAAAGTACAAAAAAAATGTTTAGAAATTTTCAAATTAGATAATATAGCCACATTATCATATGATAACAATAATATATATAGTAACATCGTTAGTGTAAATGCAATTCCATCATTATATAAGTGTAAAGAAAAATAGAAATTATTTTAATTTCTACTTATTCTATACTCCAATTTATATCAGTTTTATATGTTGTCTTAGCAACAATTGGAACAACATTAAGTTGCAATAAAATACCCTCATCTGCTTGCCATTCCACCTCGATTTCTCCTGTTGTGACACCATCTGATGTATAAACTAATACAGGATCAGAGGAAAAAATCTCCATATTTCCGATATTATCAACAAATACCAATCCATCAGTTAAAACATTTCCTTTTTCGTTTGTTAATTCTGAGTTAATAGATGCGTATAACTTCCAAACACTAGGAGTAATTCTAGAGTCTTCAACAATTACTTTTAGCGGACTTGATCGCTGACATAATGTAGGAGATGTTTGAAAAGGCGTTGTTGAAAAAGTTATTTGATTACTAGCAGCCTTAATAAATAAATCGCCTGGATATATAATTTCAACTGTTCTGAAACGATATAGGAAACTATTGGCTACATTTGATACAAACGATATTTCTGTTCCAATTGGTAACGAAGGAAAATATGAATAACTAAAATTTCCATTACCATCTGCCTGCACATAATAATCATTTCCTAAATAAGTTATTCTAACATCAGCATTTGCTGCAGTTATCCCAGTAATATCTGTTGATAGGTCTGTGATAGGATTAATACTTAGTGATGGTCTTCCCATTGACATTACACGTGTATTATTTAGGATTAAATTAGTTAGTGCTGGAAGTTCAGTCTGCTCACCACTAGTCAAATTTATAGATGAAATCGTTGTCGTTGTTGATGTTATTGTTCCTTGAATTACTAAGTTATTTATGTTTTCTATTTTATACCATGAATATGTTGGAATATCGTATATATCACCCGCAGTCGCATATGATGTTACTGCAGTCCAACGATTAAATTGTGAAATGTTTAATGTATAAGGTATTGTAGCGGTAGAATTTAATGCATTTGTTCCAAGATTGTAAAAAATTACACTTTTAGGATTATTTAAAAATAATGAAGCACTAGCTCCCGTAAATTCTAAACAATAATTACCTGTAGTTCCTATATAATTACTAACCATTTTTAGCGATGATGAATCATTCATTCTAAATTCACCTCTAACACGCCATGTTGCAGTACTACCAAATTGTGTTGTTTGTGTTATGTGTAAAACAGCATCATTATCTATTAAAACATCGTTAGTTAAATGACCATTATCATACCCCATACCAGTAGATGTAATTATATTAGATACTGAACCACTTCCAAAAGTCATATTTATGTATGCAGCTGAACTAACATAGTATAAATACCTATTTACTGTATTTATATATACATTAGCTCCTGGTAGTACATTAATATATGGATAAACACCACCAACAACATTTCGTAACCAAAAAACCGATGTTCCAGTGGTCACACTATTTATTGTAACATTACCGCCTAATGTTACATTTCTAGTTTCCGCAACCTCATTAGCTGACGAAACATTTGATATTATATTAATATTACAATTTATAATTCTTAATGAACTATATGGATTGAATGCCATTTGTGGGCCTTCATAATCCATATTTTCATATGTAACAACAACGTTAGTAAAATTAGCAGAATCATATACACATATAACACCATAGTAGTTTCGACCAACTACATCAATGTTCTTAACAGTTATGTTCATACTACTTGTTCCTCCAGATAACAATATTGTTTGTGTATAAGCTGAACTAGGATAATCTGTGTATGTATATCGAATATTATTATATGTTCCGTCAATAGTTAAATTTGTCCTAGATAAATTTACATTTATTCCTCCACCTAATGTGATATTATCTCCAAAGTATACATAGTTATAAGTATTACCCTCTAACACCGATTTCAATTCATTGAAATTGTAAACTACGACTGTTTCACTGTCTATAATTGTCATTTTTTATCACCTATTTTATTATATTAAAAAAAAGAATATCTAGATAATTAATAAAACTACAATTAATACACTATACAAATGTATACTGCTGCATAAAATATTATGGGATGTAAAAGGGGGGTGTTTTTCTTGAACGAATTAATTAATACTGCTAGTTCGGTTGGTGAATATTTAGGGTTAACTACTGAAATGACTACAGAAGCAGTAGTAACTCAGTTAGTAGATGATTTAAACATTACTAAATCGGCAGATCGTGATTCATGGGCAACTGGCAACTTAACATATACTATAACAATAGATAATCAAAGTGAGGAACCATACGAAAATCCTATTGTCACAGACACAATCGATCCTACTAAAGCTACATTAGTAGATGGTTCTGTTACAATTAATGGTACACCTGCAACAACTCCAACTGATTATACATTTGATGCGATAACAGGGCTATTAACTGTTAATTTATCAGATGTCGCTGCTACTTCTACAACCGTTATTGTTTTTGAGGTTGAAAGAGTTTAGAAAAAAACTATTAGTTAAAAGCTAATAGTTTTTTTATTTGTTTATTAATGGTATTCCATCATTAATTTTTTATTTATGGCTTTAAAACAAACTAAGTTGGCTTGATTCATCCATTCCATCAAGTATTCCCATGCTTCGCATTTTTTCTATTAATGTAGAAGAAATTTTACCTCTTTTTTGTAAATCTTCAACGCTTAAAAATGCACCTTTTTCTCTTTCCTCAATTATTTTTTGAGCAACAGTATCGCCAAGCCCATCTATACTTCTAAATGGCGGTATTAAATTATTTTCACCATCAATTATAAATTTAGTTGCATCACTTTTATTTATATCGATATTACTAAAGTTTATTCCACGTGCTGTAGCTTCAAGAGCAATACTTAAAACTCCTAGGATTGCTGTTTCTTTATTTGTTGCATCAAATCCCTTATTGTTAATTTCTATTACTTTCTCTTTAATTGCATCATACCCTTTTATCATTGTCTCTATATCAAAATCCGTTTCTCTAACAGAAAAATGGGCTGCATAATAATATATAGGGTAATGAACTTTAAACCAAGCAATTCTAAATGCACTTATTACGTATGCAGCAGCATGAGCTTTTGGGAACATATATTTTATTTTTCTACAAGATTCAATATACCATTCTTCAATGTTGGATTTACGCATATCTTCTTCAAATTCTTTCCAACCTTCTGGATCCTTACTTGGTCTTCCTTTACGTACAAACTCCATTATTTTAAAAGCTTTTTTCGGCTCCATTCCTTTATACATTAAATAAACCATTATATCGTCACGACAACCGATAACTTCTTTAAATGGCACAATATTATTCCTAATTAATTCTTGAGCATTACCAAGCCACACATCAGTACCATGCGATAATCCAGATATTTTTATAAGTTCAGCAAAAGTTTTTGGTTTCGTATCAACAAGCATTCCAACAGTGAATTTTGTTCCGAATTCAGGCACACCTAAAGTTCCTGTTTCACAAAGAATTTGCTCCTTTGTCACCCCTAATGGTTTAGTAGATGAAAATATTCCCATGGTTTTTTTATCATCTAAAGGTATTTTCATAACATCTATTCCTGATAATTCCTGTAACATTCTAAGCATAGTTGGATCATCATGACCAAGAATATCTAATTTCAATACATTTTGATCAATTGCATGATAATCAAAATGTGTAGTTCTCCAAAGCGATTTTGCATCATCTGCAGGATATTGATACGGAGTAAAATCAAATACATCCATATAATCAGGTATAACAACTATTCCTCCCGGGTGCTGACCTGTTGTTCTTTTTACCCCTGTACAACCAAGTGCTAAGCGTTCTATCTCAGCAGTGCGCTTATTTATTCCTTTATCTTCACAATATCCTTTAACAAAACCAAATGCTGTTTTATCAGCAACAGTTCCAATTGTTCCTGCACGATATACATTATCTATTCCAAATAACTCTTTAGTATATTCGTGTGCTTTCCATTGATATTCACCAGAAAAATTTAAATCTATATCAGGTACTTTATCTGCGTCAAAACCAAGAAATGTAGCAAATGGCATATCTTGGCCTTCTTTATTCATTTTGTTATTACATTTCGGACAATCTAAATCAGGTAAATCAAATCCACTTGAATAGTCTGCACCTAAAACTTTGCCATCTAATTCAAAAATACTATGGCAACAATTAGGACATACATAATGTGCTGGAAGTGGATTTACTTCTGTTATTCCCATAAGAGTTGCTACAAAACTAGAACCAACAGAACCACGACTTCCAACTAAATATCCATCTTCATTAGACTTTTTAACTAATTTTTGTGAAATTAAATAAATAACATCAAATCCACCTTTTATAATACCAGAAAGTTCTTGCTCAATCCTTTTTTCAATTAAATCAGGTAGTTTTTCACCATATATTTCATGTGCTTTGTTATACACTAATTCTTTGACAGTTTCAACTGAATTTTCAATTTTTGGTGAAAATGGAATTCCACCTGTTTCAATAATAACTTCCACAATCTCTGCCATATCAGCAATTTTATTAGTATTAGTTACAACAATTTCATATGCTACATCAGGTTCTAAGAAACTAAAATCATCTAGCATTTCACGTGTTGTTCTAAAATGTAGTGAAGGAATTGACTTGATTTCAGATCTTGCAAGAGGATGTCTTCCACCACCTGGAACCTTTTGATTAACTATAATTTCACGATATATTTTATCATCTTTATTAAGATGATGAACATCACCTGTTGCTACCATTATTTTACCAGCTTCTCTTGTGACTCTTACAATTTTTTTCACGTGCTCTATAAGTTCATATTTATTACCAAAATCCCCCATTTGCAGTAAATGGTCATATGCATCAAGAGGTTGAACTTCAACATAATCATAAAAAGATATTATGTTTGATAGTTCTTCATCTGATTTGCTTCTTGCCTCTTTAAAAACTTCGCTTTCATAACATCCGCTACCAATTAATAATCCCTCACGTAAGTTATTTAATTCACTTCTTAAAATACGTGGTGTTTTATATAAATATTTGGTATTAGCATACGATATTATTTTGAATAAATTTTTAACTCCTGTTTTATTTAAAGCTAGAACATTTACATGATAACTTCTACCATATTTATGTATTTCTTCGCGACTTACGAGCTTATCAAGATCACATATTCTTTCTATATTTCTTGAAACCAATTTTTGCATCATTTTGTGATATACATAAGCAGTTCCCTCTGCATCATAGTCTGCTCTATGGTGTGAATTTTCATCAAAAGGAACATCATATCTTTTTACTAAAGCCGAAAGGCTATGACGCGCAAAATTATTATCAAGTGCACGTGATAGTTCTAATGTATCAATAACTGTATTATTAAAGATTCCAAGGTCATATTTTTTATATGCCATTTCTAAAAAGGAAACATCGAATTTCGCATTATGAGCAACCATAGGGTAATCTTTGAACCACTCAATAAATTTCTTAATAACTGTTTTTTCATCTGGTTTTGCTTCAAGCATTTTATCTGTGATTGAAGTTATTTCAACAATTTTAGAAGGTAGTTTTCGCCCAGGATTAATAAGTTCAGAGAATCTATCAATAATTTCACCGTTGTTGATTAAAACTGCTCCTACTTCAATAATAGAATCTCCTCCACCGGCATTAAATCCTGTTGTTTCAAAGTCAAATACAACATATGTATTATCTAATAATTTTGTTTCGTTTGGACGAACTACAATATTTATACTATCATCGATAAGCACCAGTTCTGCTCCATATAGTGCTTTAAAAGGTTCTTCCCCTTCTTTTAAAGTCTTATTATAATCTCTTACAGTATTATAAACATGAGGGAATGCTTGAACACCATTATGATCAGTTATAGCAATAGCTTTATGTCCCCATTTTATTGCCTGTTTTATGTAATCACCATCATCCATAAGTCCATCCATTTGGCTCATCCTTGTATGGGCATGTAGCTCTACTCTTTTTATTTGCTCATCATCAGTAATCTCTATTATTTGTTTTTTTATTTTAACTATATCTCTAGCATTTAAAACTATTTCATTTGAATACTTATCGTATTTACTATATCCTTTTATTTTTAACCAAACACCTGCTTTAAGCTGTTTTTTTATACTTCCATACTCACTATCATCCTTAACAAATATCTTACAATATATACTATCTGTGTAGTCAGTGATTTTTAATGTTATTATCTTAAAAGTAGTTTTATTAGACTCAAAATAATCAGCACCAAAAACATAACCTTCTATAGTAATGTTATCATCTTCACTAATAACAGATGAAATACTTACAGGAGCACTTTTTATTTGGTTACCTATAACGATATCATTAACAATCTCTTCTTTAATTTTCTTTGGAGCTTCTTGTATTGTTTTTTCTATTATATTTTGTATTTCTTCTTTTACTTCTTTTTGCATATTTTCATTTATTTTTATATCAACTTCTATATCAGGAAAACCAGCTTTAAAAAGATCTTCTATTAATTTTTCTTTTACACTATCAAGTTTCATTTGTTCTGCCTTATTAGCAACTTCTACTTCTAGTATCTTTCCATCAAAATTAATTTTAGAATCTATAAACATTTTAAGTATAGCTGAATTTTTACTATATTTATTTATAAAATATTTATAATAATCTACCATAAGATCTATATCTATATTCATAACTTCAAAATAACCAACGGCTTTTTTTATTGTTGGAAAACTTTTATTTAAACTCTTATTAAAAACATCATACACTAAAACAGGTAGATTTTTATCTATAGTAATAAAGAAACGATATGTATCTTTATTAGTGTTACCTACAATTCTTTTTAATTCACCCGCAAAAAAATACTCACAGTATTCTTGTGGTAATTTTATTTGTTCTAGTAAAATTCTTAATTTATCATGCATACTATCACCTTTATATATTGTATCAAAAAAAAGAGTAATAAAAAAGTAATTATACCCTTTTGTAATTAAAAACAATGTTATTTTATTGAATAACATTGTTTGTCATTTAAATTATATTATTAGCTAGCTTTTTTTACTAATGCATTGTCATTTTCTAAATTTTTATTTAGTGCATATTCTTTAAAATATTTAGAAATTTGTTCTACTTTTTCGTTTAAACCTGTATATGCAATCTTTTCATCACTAAACATATTTTCACTTGGTAAATAATTCATTATTTGTTCATTCTTTTCTAAACTCATATTCCCTGAATTAGCATATTGTTCAAATATATTATAAATTATTTCTCCTAATTGGCTTTCCCCTCTAAATTCACGTGTTTTGTAATTATTATTTGACTTTTCTAGTACATCTAAAATTTTCATAATTTTAACCCCGCTTTCACAAAACTTTCCATTAAATATCTTGCATCATTATTGAAATAAGATATATGCAGATTTTCGGCTCCCACAATTATTGAAATTAAATTTGCAGATATAGCCTCGTCTGGATATATGAATTTATCACCGTTA
Source organism: Mycoplasmatota bacterium (assembly GCA_012840755.1). Taxonomy (GTDB): domain Bacteria; phylum Bacillota_I; class Bacilli_A; order RF39; family UBA660; genus DUWA01. The sequence goes on from DUWA01000194.1 coordinate 7,973, forward strand.
TTTCCAACTAAATAATTTGCTAAGATTTCTGTAAACCCAACGTTTAGTGCTTCAAATTTATTGTCCAGATTGAAACCAGTGTGGTGTTTAGTAGATGTAATTATGTTTAATAGTTCAAACATAAGTATATGTTTCATATCATAACCTTTTTTAATTTCTTCAATATTAAAATATAAAATGTTTTTTCTAAAATCATAATATGAAATTGTTCTCCTTAAGTATTTACTAACTTTCTCAATTTTCAAACTCATTAATCTATTGTTCAAATTATCAAGCGAAACCTCTGGAAAACGTTCATTGAAAACTATTATGAGCTCAAACAAATTATCTTTAACATCATCACTTATATTGCGATTGCTATAAAGTGTTTCTCTTATAACATCAACCATATTCCAATCACCTAACATAATTCTAACATACTTTTTAATATATGACAATAACAAACTTATATATTTTAACCTATTTAAGCTAAACTCCACTCTATTGTTTTAATGGTCACTTTCTTTTTATCATTAATAATATTTTCTATTATTAGATTCTCAATTTTATCTTTAATTATTTTATCTATTTTCCTTGCACCAAATTCTTCATAATTAGTCAAATTTAGTATTTCATTAACTATATTCTTAGAAAAATTTATTACTATTCCTTTCTTATTATATTTATATTTTAATTTATTCATTTTAG
>DUWA01000195.1 GCA_012840755.1 Mycoplasmatota bacterium
AATTAGGACTGGAATGTAATATTTTAGCAACCTCTTGAACTGTATATACTAACTTATCATTCATTAGAATCACCTCTAAACTCTTTAAAGATTTCTTCTAACTCTTGATATTGTTTTAATTCTTCTGGATTACTTAAATCCCATGGCTCTGCTTCAACTTCCTTATGTAACCAATCAGGTGTATTATCTTTTATATTATTTTTATAATTATTATATTTATTATTATATCCGTTTGAATAACCACCCTTATATTGGTTATCTGTCTTACTACCTTTAGGTTTAATATCCCATAGATCCTCGGTTAAATAAATGGTCCTATTAGATTTACCATGTGTTTCATTAGTATATACACATTTTATAAATCCATATCTTCTTAAATTTGTAATATGTTGTGATACTGAATCTTCTTTAATACCATACATATCAGCTAATGCCTTATTAGTTACCCAACTAAATCCCTCCTTCTTACATAAATATACTAATCGCTCTGCAATTAGTTTGTCCTCAGGAGATAACTCTTTTGTTTTGTATATCTCCTTTGGCATAATTGCGAATATTGTTAAATATTCATCACTCATCTTAATTCCTCGCTTTCCTTATTTGTTTGGAACTAAGGGGCCCCTGAGTTCTTAATAACATTATCTAAGAAATCGGTCCTTCAAACCATGCGAAAAAACTCTATAGTTTTTCCTATAGAGTTCTATATTTACTCCGAATTTTCTCCGGATTTTTTTATCCTGAAATAGTAATAATATTACTATCTATAATCTTTTTAAACTCAGTTACTAATTGTGAGTCTATATGCATATCTTCCATCATACCTAATTGTAGAGCCATTTTTATATATGCACTCTTTTTTGATTGATAATACTTATCTTTATGAATACACATTTCATCATATAATGATTCATCTACATATTCTTTAGGTTTATCATATTCAAAATTCTTAATAATAAATTTTTCAGCTTCATCTAAATTTTCAAAAGCATCTTTTACTCTTGTTAATAATGCTTCGCATAATAACACAGAATTTCTATAATCTTTTTTAGTAAACATTTTGAATGACATATCATTCTTTAATTCTTGTTCATAAGAATTATAACTTTTTAAAACTAAATTTGGATCTTCTACCATCCTAAATTCTAAATTTTCATCAATAGAATATTTCAAAAATTCCTGATATGCTACTTGATAAAAATAATTATCTTCCAATTGTAAAAATATATCATGAATATTCTTCATAGCTTCCTTATGATTATAATCTTTAATCAATTCACTAGATAATGGTCTTTGTATTTCTAACAAAGATACATCTGTTTTATTGTCCTTATTTAATTGAACCATTCAAACCCTCCCAACAAAAAAAGAGAGCGAAAACCACTAAGGGTTTAACACTCTCTTAAAAGTAAATTTAAATATAAGTCATTTGATTTCCATTTCATAGAATCGCCTCACAATTAAATTTATTGTTTTATATATTATACTTTTAAAAAGAAAAAATCAAGAGTTTTCTTGATTTTAATTAAAATGTGAATAAATACGAGCTAATCGATAAATTGTAATTTTCAATTATTTATTTCTTTTAACAAATATTACTCCAAGTATTGCTGTTATGACAATTATCATAAGTGGAACTACTTTGAAATATACCCATTTAAAAGAATGCCATAAAGTTCCAATTACTGACCACTCTAGATCACTATAATCCCATGATTGATATGGGCTTCCTAATATTGCTAATAAGATAAATAATAATATTAAACATACATCAGTAATTATTAATGTATTAACTATCATTTTTCTTTTTTGTTTTTGTTTCATTGCTAATTGCTCA
>DUWA01000196.1 GCA_012840755.1 Mycoplasmatota bacterium
GTTAGTTCTATAGATGATGATTTTGTTGTTTTATAATCTATTCCATCTAAACTATAGTGATATTGTTTGATCCCTGATTCATCATCTTCTGCATATACCACTATTACAATTTTATTTGTACTTACTGAGTTTGTAACTATTTTTATATTTGTTGGAGCTGTTTCATCTAATAGGTCACAGCTTCCTTTTACTACTATTAGATTTTCCTTTGTTCCTTTTGAACAATAGATTCCATCTGTTACATTTACTATCTCTAATTTGTTATTTTCATTTTTTATTATTTTTCCACTTGTAAATTTATTATTATCAAGTTCTAAATCATTTATATTAACTCCATTTTTATCTATACCAGAAAAATTATTTTTAGCTTCATATAATTCTCCCGCTTTAAAAACATTTAAACTACTACTTTTATATGCTTCTTTTCTTGTTTTTTCAATAACATTTAAAACTATTGGTGTTGAAATTAACGCAATAACTGCTAGTATTACTATTACTGCTAAAAGTTCTATTAATGTAAATCCATGTTGTCTTTTCATATGTTGTCCTCCTATTTTAAGTATTATCTCATATTTATTGAAAAAAATCAGATTTGTTTAAACTTGCTTTACAAATAATATCATTTCCATATTTATCTTTTAAATAATCTAAAACATTATCTAAATTTGAATCATTTTCTTTTTTTGTTACATTATCAAAGAGTGAGAGTTGTTCTTCTGTTTTATCCGTTAGATTATCAAGTCTTATTCCAATAAGCCTTATTGCATCATCATTCTGCATTTCATCATATATTTTTTTGCTAAATTCATATATTTCATTTGTATTATTAGTATGGTTATTTAATGTTTTTTGATGTGTTTTTCTTATAAAATATTTGTTTTTTATAATTACTGCTATAACTTTAGCATATTTATTTTGTTTTCTTAGTCTCATAGCTACACTTTCTGATAAAAATAGTAAATAATGATACACTTCATTTTTATCTTCAATATTACGATCTAGCGTTATTTCATTACTGATTCCTTTTGGTTCATTATATGAAGAATCAACTATGGAATTATCTATTCCCTGAGCATGCTGAATCATTTTATTAGCCTGGTTTTTAAATAATTTATAAAGAGTTTCAACATTTGAATTAGCTAATTCACCTATTGTTTTTATTCCTATATTATTAAGTTTCTCATTTGTTTTTTTCCCTATTCCAAATAATTCACCAACAGGTAGGTTATATATTTTTTCTTTTACTTCATGTTTATATAATGTATGTATTTTATTTGGTTTACTAAAATCAGAAGCCATTTTTGCACACAATTTATTATTACCAATACCTATGTTAACAGTAAAACCTAAATTTTTTTTAATCTCCTTTGACAATTTTTTCGAAAATTCTATTTCATCGCCATACAATTTTTTTACATTGGTGTATTCAATAAAACATTCATCAATAGAAAAAATTTCAATATCAGGCGTATATTTTGATATATAATCAAATAATTGTTTTGATTTTTTTTGATATAATGAATAATCTGATTTAAAATTTTTTAAATATGGACATTTTTTTCTTGCCATAAATATTGGTTCTCCAGTTATAACACCTGCTTTTTTAGCAAGCTGGGATCTTGCTAAAACTATACCAGTTCTTTTTTTCTCATCACCACCAATAATAGCATATATATTTCTAATATCTTCTTTATACCCTTTATCTAATAAATCTATAGCCGTCCATGACAAAAAAGCATTATTAACATCTACATGTAGTACTACTCTATCCATAATATCACCCATATTAATTATATAATTTTATATTGAATCAGTAAATGGTTATGAAATATATAAAATTATGTTTTTTGAAAACATTTTATTTTATATTTGTAATTTTTTTATTAATACGTTAGTTATTGTTTTAATATTAGTTAAAAGACATCTGTTTATATAGTAGTGCTTAATCAGCATGATCTTATATATTTAAAATAAAAAATAGCTAATTAAATAAATTAGGGTATTTTTTTGTTATATATTCAATAAAGCAACTCATTATTTCAAATACTACTGTTGATATTAAATATAGTATAACTGTTATCAAAATAATTTGTTTGTTTATTATTCCTAATCCAAATAAGTCTTTAAGCCCTAATATTCCTAATATAAATATAGTCATCATACTTGTAAAAACAAATAATCTTACTTTATTAAACGGTAAACAGGTTTTATATAGTAATCTGAACGATGTAATTCCAGTAAGTATTACTGACAAGGTTGATATTTGTATATCTGTCAGTTTTAAGAAAGTGGATATTATCGCAATAAATAGAATATTAAAAACAATTGTTATTGCAGTTGGAAAAGCATTTTTTAAAACATTTATTAAAAATTTACCTTGGATTTTTTTATTATTATTTTCAAGTGATAAAATTAAAGACGGTATTCCAATAGTAACAGCACTAGTTAATGTTAATTGAATTGGAACAAAAGGATACTTTAAATTTATAAATAGAAATATCAAAGCTAATAAAGTAGCATATATAGTTTTGCACAAAAATAAACTTGCCGATCTTTGAATATTATTAATACATTTTCTTCCTTCCATTAATACATAGGGAACAATATTAAAATTATCTTCTAGTAAAACTAATTTAGAAATATTTCTTGCTGCTTCCGACCCATTTTTAAATGAAATACTAAAATCTGATTCTTTTAGAGCTAAGACATCGTTAACTCCGTCTCCAACCATACAAATATTTTTGCCAAGTTGTTTCAAATTTTTTATAATCTCTTGTTTTTGAAATGGGGATACACGGCAAAAAACATTATATTCATCAACATAATTTTTTATATCACTTTCTTTATTTATTAATGAGAAATCTATAGTTTTGATATTACGCACTCCAACTTCATTTGCGATATATTTAACTGTATCTATACTGTCACCTGATATTATTTTAACATCCACACCCTCATTATAAAAAAAGTTAATTGTTTGGTTTGCATTACTTTTAATATTATCTTTTATGTGTATTTCAGAAATTATTTGTATATTTTTAGGTAAAGTGTTGTTTTTAATTTGATATTTTGTCTTTCCTAACACTAGTACTCTATGTCCATTGACATTTTTTGTAATTACTGAATCATTACTTGATATTACTTCTTTTGCCCCTAAAATATAATTCATATTTTTTGTTATAATTGCACTATATTTTCTTTCGGATGAAAAGTCTACTACATCTAATACTTCAATATTCGTATTGTTAGTTATATAATTTTCAATAGCAGTAAGTGTCTTGTTTTTATTTTTCATATTACAAGTAAATGAAGACAATATATTATCAATATCATCGTTTGTATATTTTTTTATTTCTATTACACTCATATTACCATCTGTAAGAGTTCCTGTCTTATCCAAACAAATTGTATCAATACGAGCTAGTGATTCAATTGAGTATAATTCTTGAACTAATGCATTGTAATGAGCAATTTTGATATTACTAATAGCTAAAACTGTGCTCGTTAATAAAACCAGCCCCTCTGGTATCATTCCTATTACTGAAGCAACAGTATTTATAATTGCACCATTTAGATTATTACCATCAATATTGAGTTGTTTTATAAACATTATAATTGAAAGAGGAACAATAATAATTGAAATAAATTTTAATATTTTATTTAATGTTCGCATGATTTCCGATTTTGTTTTATCAACTGTTTTTACTCCTCTTGAAATTATAGAAGTATAATTTTCATAACCAACATTGATAACTTGGGCTTTTACTTTACCTGAAACAATAAAACTACCTGATAATAATTTATCCTTATCTTTTTTTGAAACTGGCTCACTTTCACCTGTTATAAATGATTCGTTAACTTCACATTTACCTTCTCTTATAACTGAATCCACTACAACCTGATCACCAATTTGGAATATTAAGACATCATCTTTAACTATTTCATTTGTTTTCAATTGAACTATTTTCCCGTTTCTTAAACATTTTATTTTTCTTTCAGTTAGTATTGATAATTTATCAACAATCTTTTTTGATCTTATTTCTTGGATTGTACTAATCGCTGTATTACATATAACTACACCAAAAAAAAGTAAATTTTTGTAGGAACCAGTAAGAAATATAGCACATGCTAGTGCAAAATTTAATCCATTAAAAAGAGTAAAAGAATTGTCGAATATTATTTTTTTTACACTTTTTGTCTTTATTTCGACATCATGGTTTACAAAACCCTCATCGTTTCGACTTTTAACTTCTTCATTATTTAGACCTGTAATAATATTGGTACAACTATATTTTATATCCTTCATATATACCCTCTTTACTATATTATTAAGATTTTAGCATATTCAGTTTTTTTTATCAATATCAATATATATCTCTGCGATATCTTGACATATTAGTACACAATCTAAATAAAAATCATTGCTATTAGCAATGATTTTCTACACTATTTATAACGTCATTACAACGTTTACAAATATTTTTTTCTATTAAACTTTCTTCAAAAAAGTTCCAGCATCGTTCACATTTTACCCCATTAAACGGTTCTACCTTAACTTGGCAATTATTATATTTAGTTAATTGTTCGTCTGTAATAACTACGTCAGATACAATAAACAGCTGCCTTAAATAGTCTTTAAGTACTGTTACAGTTTCAGTATATTTATCATCTACATTCAGATAAACTCTTGCTTCTAAAGCTTTACCAATTAACTTATCGTTTCTTGCTTCTTCTAGTGCTTTATACACATCGTCTTTTATATCAAAGAATTTATCAAATAATTCAGTCAGATACATTGTATCTTCATATACAACTACATCTGGATTACTTTCTAAATGAACACTTTCTTTTTTTGTTCCAGGAATACGTTTATATACTTCTTCACTTGTATAAGGTAAAATTGGAGCTAAAATTTTAATTAAAGATGTTAGTATTTCATACATAACAGTTTGAACACTTCTTCTATCTAATGAATCGTGCTTTTCAATATATAATATATCTTTAGTAAAATCTAAATAAAATGTAGACAGAGAAAAAGTAATAAAATTGTTGACTGTTTTGTATACGTCTTTGAATGAATAGTTATTATAAGCATTTTTTATTTCAGCGATAGTTTCATTTAATTTAACAAGCATATACTTATTATATGAGTTCATATCTTCATATTTAATTTTATCGGTTTCAGGATTAAAATCAAATAAATTTCCTAACATAAATCTATATGTGTTTCTAATTTTTCTATAACTTTCCTTAACTTGAGCAATTAATTCATCGCTTATTCTAACATCCTCGCTATAATCAACACTTGCGGCCCATAATCTTAATACATCTGCTCCGTGTAATTTAATCATTTTCAAAGGATCTACACCATTCCCACTACTTTTACTCATTTTAAATCCTTTTCCATCTAAAACGAAACCATGTGAAATAATTTCTTTATATGGTGCGGTTTTATTAACAGCAACACCACATATAAGTGATGAATTAAACCATCCACGATATTGATCTGATCCTTCTAAATAAATATCTGCAGGGTACGGAAGTCCGCGCTCTATTAATACACCAGTGTGTGATGAACCTGAATCAAACCAAACGTCCATAATGTCTTCTTCTTTAGTGAATAAACCGTTTGGACTTTTGGGATTTACATAACCTTCTGGTAATAAATCTTTCGCATCACTCTCAAACCAAATATTAGATCCATGTTCTTTAAATAGTTTTGAAACATGCATCATTACGTCATAATCCATTATTTCACTTCCATCTTCATTATAAAATATTGGTATTGGAACACCCCAAACTCTTTGTCGTGATATACACCAATCACCTCTATCTTTAATCATATTATAAAGACGTGTTTTCCCCCAACTTGGATTCCATTTAATTTTTGTTTGAATTTCATCTAGAATTTGTTCTCTTATTTTATCTATACTACAGAACCATTGACTGGTTGCCCTAAATATAACAGGTTTTTTCGTTCTCCAATCGTGTGGATATGAGTGATTAATAAACTTCAATTTTAATAGTACACCTAGATCATCTAATTTTTGAACAACTGCTTTGTTTGCATCTTCGAAATAAAGACCAGCAAATTCCCCTGATTCTTCTGTAAGAATGCCTTGATCATTTACTCCATTTACCATCCCTAAGTTATGCTCACGACCAATTGTGAAGTCATCAGCACCATAACTTGGTGCGATATGAACAAGTCCCGAACCAGATTCTAATGTTACATGATGACCTAGAACTACTGGACTAGTTCTATCCATGAATACGTGTTTATATTTAACACCATTTAATTCACTACCTTTAAATGTAGATAAAATTTCGTAATTTTCAAAATTAAATTCTTCCATCAATGATGAAACCAAGTCTTTTGCAAGGATATATTTTTTTTCATTCACTAATACTTTTGCATATTCAAAATCTTCACCAACAGCAATTGCAAGGTTACCAGGTAATGTCCATGGTGTTGTTGTCCATATTATTAAATTATCATTTTTATCTATATAATTATTTCCCTCTGTTACTGGAAATGCTACAAATATTGATGGATCCTTACGATCTTTATATTCAATTTCTGCCTCTGCTAGTGCTGATTCACTACTTGGTGACCAATAAACAGGCTTTAATCCCTTAAATATTAACCCTTCTTTTGCCATTTTTGCAAAAACTTCAATTTGTTTTGCTTCAAACTCTTTATCAAGTGTTATATATGGGTGTTCCCAATCAGCAATTATATTTATCTTTTTAAAATCATCCATTTGTTTTTTCACTTGATTTAAAGCATATTCATGGCATAACTTTCGGAATTCACTTTTACTCATTTCTTTTCTGTTTACACCACTATTGGTAATAGCAGTTTCAATCGGTAGTCCATGTGTATCCCATCCAGGAATGTAAATAACTTTATATCCTTCCATCATTTTATAGCGATTAATAAAATCCTTTAACATTTTATTCAAGGCATGACCAATGTGAATGTTACCATTAGCATATGGCGGTCCATCATGTAATATAAATGGTTTGCCATTTTTGTTTTTTTCTAAAATCATATTGTATAAATCTAAATCATCCCATATTTTTCTCTGTAATTCCTCATTTTCAGTTAAATTACCACGCATACTAAAATCAGTTTGTGGCATTAATAATGTCTCTTTATAATCCATAATATCTCTCCTTAATCTTTTTAAATTTTACAAATAACAATTATTTTAAAATACAAAAAAACTCATCCTAATATTAAGGACGAGTTTACCCGCGGTACCACCTTATTTTGTAAAAAACACACTCATAACTATAACGCGTTACCGTTTATATCTACATATCGATATAAAACATCAAGAGTGATCTATATATTAATTCATTGTTAAGTTGCACCACCCCTTAACTCTCTTTAAAATCCTTAATATACCGTCTCTATCATATGTTTTTAGAAATCGACTTTTTCTATATCATCTACTATTTCTAATTGTGATTCAATTATACTTTTTAATCTACGTTTAAATATATTTATATTTCTTCTAAGCATATTGGCTTCATATTCTGTTTTTTCTGCCCTAATTAATGCCTCATTCACTATTCTACTAGCGTTTTTTCTAGCATCTTCTAATATGATTTCGCTTTCTTGGTGAGCCGTAACTTTCATTTGATCAGATGTTCGTTGAGCCATAATTATAGCTTTATTTAAAGTATCTTCCATATTTTCGTAATGGCTTATTTTTTCTTTTAATATATTATATTCATACTCTATTATTTCAAGTTGGCTAATACGATCGTTCTTTTCTTTTAATTCTTGAACCATATTTTCAACTTGGATTATTACCTTGTCTAAAAAAGCATTAACTTCTTCCGGATCATAACCTCTAATGGAACGACTAAATTTTTCCATGAAAACACCTCACTAATTTTAGATAATTTTAAAAATCAACATTGATTTCATCATTATCATGAACTTCTTTTCCTTCTTTTTCATCTGTTATTTTACCTTCAACATTTACATTATTAGGTGTACATAAAAATATCCCGCCACCTATTTTTTGTAAATCTCCATCAATAGCATATATGGTTCCACTAAGGAAATCAACTATTCTCTTTGCTTGTTCTGGTGTAACTCTTTTTAAATTAACAACAACTGTGTTTCTTCTTTTTAAATAGTCAGCAACTTGTTGTGACTCTGAGTATGCACGTGGTTCTAATAAAATCATTTTACTAGTTCCGTCTTCCCCAATTGCCTCTTCTCTATTAACCTCGTAGAATTCATCACCGCTTATATCACCGTCAAATATATTTTTTTCTTCATCTTTAAATAAATTTTTTAAGCTGAAAGCCATATTATTCCTCCTAAACATTTATAAATATCTCAAATACAATTTTATCACATTAAATGTAAAAAGAAAACATTTTTATTTACTTTTATAAAATTACATTTTATATA